>DGEG01000024.1:0-16045 GCA_002385825.1 Firmicutes bacterium UBA3932
AGATGTGTATAAGAGACAGACACTCCCCTAATAGGCCTCACATCATTTAAAGGGGCTGTAGTCCGCAAAAGTGACGTCTCTATTGCTAAAAACTATCTTACCAAGGATGAAATTTCGGAACTCAATCGTATTGTAACCATGTATCTTGACTATGCAGAAGATCAGGCGAAACGTCATATCCCAATGCATATGGCGGATTGGGAAGAAAAACTGGACTCATTTTTGCGGTTTACCGGCCGTGAGGTATTAAACAACTATGGAACAATATCTGCAGAGATTGCCAAACAACTAGCGGAGAATGAATATGAAAAATTCGATGCTCACCGCAAAATGCTTGCTAAGACCGATGTCAAACAGCTTGAAAACCATGTAAAAATAATTGAGCGGGAGAAAAAATCATGAAATTTCAGTTTAAGATACAGCAATACCAGACCGATGCCGTCAACAGCGTTGTCAATATCTTTGCAGGGCAGCCCTTTTCAGACCGGGTCAGTTATGTGCGGGATTTGGGCATTACCAAGAATAATCAGTATACACAAATGTCCATGGTTAACGAATCTGGCTCTTCGGATGATGAGGCAGCCATAGGCTTTGAAAATGCGCGGCTTACGCTTTCCTCCTGGCAGCTTTTGCAAAACATCCGCAACATGCAGGCACGCAACAACATCAAGCAGTCCGAGGCTTTGGTTAGCCACCTGGGGGCCTGCAGCCTGGATGTGGAAATGGAAACCGGCACCGGCAAAACCTATGTATATATAAAGACCATTTTTGAGCTAAATAAGCGTTACGGCTGGAGTAAATTTATTGTGGTGGTTCCTTCCATTGCCATCCGTGAAGGGGTGTATAAGACTTTTCAAATTACCCAGGATCACTTCATGGAGCATTACGGGAAAAAAGCCCGCTTTTTCGTCTACAACAGCAAGAATTTAACCGAACTTGATAATTTTAGTGCCAGCAGCGGGATAAATGTCATGATTATCAATATCCAGGCCTTTAATACTTCTTTAAAAGAAGGGGGCCGAAGCAAGGAAGCACGCCGCATTTATGAAAAACTGGATGAATTCGGCAGCCGCAGGCCTATTGACGTCATCAAGGCCAACCGCCCCATCCTTATTCTGGATGAACCGCAGAAAATGGGCGGAGACAAGACCCAGAAAGCACTGGCTAATTTTAATCCCCTGTTCTGCCTGAACTATTCGGCTACCCATGTCCAGCATCATAATCTCGTCTATGTCCTGGATGCAGTGGATGCTTACAACAAACGGCTGGTAAAGAAAATTGAAGTCAAAGGATTTGAAGTCAAGAACCTAAGAGGTACCGACAGGTATTTGTTCCTTGAGAATATCATCATCTCACCCAAGAAACCGCCGGTGGCCAAAATTGAGCTGGAAATCAAACACAAGAAATCTATCAATCGAGTAACCCGTATTCTTGGCCTAGGCGACGACCTTTATGTTGAATCCAACGAAATGGAACAGTATAAGGGGTACGTTATCAGCGATATTGCTCCAATAAGCGGTACGGTATCCTTTACCAACGGCGTGGTATTGTCCCGGGGAGAGGTTATCGGTGATGTTTCCGAAAAGGACCTGCGCCGGATCCAAATCAGGGAGACTATTATTTCCCATTTTGAAAAGGAAAAACACCTGTTTGAACTGGGTATTAAGACCCTTTCCCTGTTCTTTATAGATGAAGTGGCCAAGTACCGCAAATATAACGAAGCAGGAGAAGAAGTCAACTCCGAATACGGGGAAATGTTCGAGCAGGAATATATCAGCGTGCTGAATGATTACATTACTTTGGAAGACACGCCTTACGTCCGTTATCTGAAAAGCATTGATCCAGCCAAAACCCACGCGGGGTATTTCAGCATTGATAAGCACGGCCGTAAGGTGGACAGCCCTACCAAAAAGGGAAGTGACGAAAGCGACGATATTTCCGCCTATGATCTGATTCTTAAAGATAAAGAACGCCTTTTGAGCTTTGAAGAACCGGTGCGCTTTATCTTTTCTCACTCGGCCCTGCGGGAAGGCTGGGACAACCCTAATGTCTTTCAGATCTGCACTTTGAAGCATGGCGGAACAAGCCCCACCCATAAACGGCAGGAAGTAGGCCGGGGCTTACGCCTGTGTGTAAACCAAAGAGGTGAACGGATGGACGTGGAAAAGTGCGCCAATTCAGTCCACTCCATCAACTTGTTGACGGTTATTGCCAGCGAAGGCTATAGAAATTTTGTGGCCGATTTGCAGACCGGCATCAAAGAGGCCTTGTATGAACGGCCCACAAAAGCAACGGTGGAATATTTTACAGGCAAGACCGTTATGGTCGGAGAGGAAATGCATGTGCTTAGTGTGCAAGAAGCCAAGGACATCTACCGCTATCTCATTAAGAACGATTATATTGACAACAACGATAGCATTATGGAAAGCTACCGGACAGACCTGGAAAACAACCGTTTGGCTCCTCTGCCTGAATCCCTGGCGCCTATTGGCGAGGGTGTGCATGCGTTGATCCAGAGCGTGTTTGACGAGAGTGTCTTAAGCAGGATGATAGAAAATGGCAACAGGACCAAAATTCCGGAAAACGTTCTCAACGAGAATTTCTATAAAAAGGAATTTCAAACCCTCTGGAATTATATTAACCATCAGTATGCTTACACAGTCGAGTTTGACAGCCGGGAACTGATTGAAAAAGCCATTAAACATATCAATGAAAACATGTACGTTTCCCAACTTCAATACACGGTTACCGCCGGCAGGCAGGCAGACGAGCTGGACGGGAACGCCATTGCCCTTGGCAATAGCTTTGTCCGGGAAAATGCCAGGACGGAAAACCTGAAGCACGCTGCAACAAGTCAAATCAAATATGACTTGATAGGTAAAATTGCTGAAGGCACCACCCTCACCCGCCGTACGGTTACGGCCATACTGGCTGGAATTGAAAAACCTGTATTTGCATGTTTTAAACAGAATCCTGAAGAATTTATTGCTAAAGCAATACACTTAATAAACGAACAAAAGGCCACCATGATTGTTGAGCACATTTCTTATGATCAGATTGAAAAGCAGTATGACAGCACCATTTTCACCGCTGAAAAGGGAACGGGCGATTTTGCAAAAGCGTTCCGGGCCAAGAAAAACATCCAGGATTACGTATTTACAGACGGAACTGCTGAAAAAAGCGTAGAGCGCCGCTTTGCGGAAGATATGGACAAAGCTGATGAAGTCTGTGTCTATGCCAAGCTGCCGAAAGGCTTTGCCATTCCAACTCCAGTTGGGAACTACTCGCCGGACTGGGCGATTGCCTTTTATGAAGGTACTGTAAAACACATTTATTTCATAGCTGAAACCAAAGGGACAATGGAAAGCCTGAACCTGCGTCCTATCGAGCAGGCCAAAATAAAATGCGCCAAGAAGCTTTTCAATCATCTGTCCGCAAGTAAGGTCAAGTATCATGATGTAGACAGTTACCAGAGTCTCTTGAATATTATGGGCAAGCTGTGAATACGGATAGTTGATAACGCAAAGGTAATGGCCAAAGACCAAATTACACTGCCAAAAGATATCCGCTCCAAACTTCGCCTTTCCACCGGAGACCGTGTCGCCCTCATTTGCGAGGAAGACCGGGTTATCCATATGAATGATCAATCAGTAAAACTGTCCACATGGCTAAAGAGCTTAAGAACACCATCGGCATGAATAGGGCGGCTGATGTAATAGCCCTGGATCTCATCGCAGCCATGCTCTCTCAAGAATTCAAGCTGTGATCTTTGTTCAACGCCTTCTGCAACGACCTTGATCCCCAGTGTCTGCGAAAGATGGATCATGCCTTTAACCAATATTTGATCCTTTTCGCTTTTGAACAGATTGTTGATGAAGCTCATGTCTATTTTGATACGGTTTACAGGCATATGATTGAGTCTGCTTAGCGAGGAATACTCCGTACCAAAGTCATCTATTGATATTTCTACTCCCAGAGCCCTCAATTCCTTCAGTACACCCAGTATATTGTCAAATTCCTTCACCGCAGCACTCTCTGTAATTTCCAAAATGAGGTATTCTGCCTTCAGACCTGTCTCATTAAGTATACTCTCTACAGTAGCGACGAATTTTGAATTACGCAGCTGAAGTACGGATACATTAACAGAAATATGTATTGGGTGCAATCCCATATCAAGCCATGCTTTTGCCTGACTGCAGGCTGTTTTTAACACCCATTCACCAATCGGGCCAATCAATCCATTCTGCTCAGCCAGCGGGATAAACATTCCCGGACCGATAAGCCCGTAATCAGGCTGATTCCATCTTACCAAAGCCTCCACACACCGGATCTCGCCAGTCTTAGTCGATACCAGGGGTTGGTAATGCAAAATCAATTCGTTGTTCTCTATTGCCCTGTATAATTTGTTGGCGAGTTCATGCTTTAGCACGACCTCCTCTTTCATATCCTCGGTGCACAGGCAATATTGGCCTTCCCCCCTGGATTTTGCCTCGTACATGGCAATATCCGCATTCCTTATCAAGGTACCGGCATCCTTTCCGTCAAAAGGGTAAACAGCAATACCAACACTGGCAGAAATATAGATTTCCTGATTGCGCACAGTAAATGGCGTTCTAAAAATGTTAATCACCTTATCAGCAATTTTGTAGACATCTTTAATGCTCTCTATATTGCTGACCATGATCAAAAACTCGTCTCCGCCGAAACGGGACACTGCATCAGATTTGCGAAATGACTCGGCCAATTTCCGGGAGACCTTTATGATCAGTTCATCTCCCACCTCATGCCCCATTGTATCATTTACATTTTTAAAAGAATCCAGATCCAGAAATATTACTGCAACTATTTTGCTTGTCCGCTCTGCGAGCAAAATTGCCTGATGCAATCGATCTTTGAACAGTGTGCGATTGGGAAGCCCGGTCAGCGTATCATGATACGCCATGAAGTTTATTTGCTTCTCCTGTTGTATCCTCTCGATCGCTCCGGCAATAATATTTGTAATAATCATTAGATTGTTTTTGTCAATGGTGCCCCAGGCCTTATTCTCTGTAATTGACTGCAGCACCAGGTATCCATAGACATTATTATTATTCTCTATCGGCAGTATAAGCAGTGATTTGACCTGCTCGCCCAAAATCTGCACTATCTCATCATATTCATTTGACGACAAATCATCCATATCAAAAATTTCCAAATTATTGGCAGTTGAAAATATACGCTGCAGGTATGGATAATCGCTCAAATTTATTTCCTTGTAATTAACATCTATTGAATTTTGTCCATTTGTCCATGAGTGTGAGCAGGTTACTGTATCCTTCTCGCTATTGAACAAATAAATGAAGATACCTTCTGTCTTCAAAAACTCACTTGTTCTGCGCAACGTTTCATTTGTTACCTCATCGAAACCTTCCTCACCAACGCTTACATAGTGCGTGGAAATCTCTGCCACCAGCCTCTGAAAGCTTATTTGATATGCGTTTTCAAGCAGTTTTGATCTGAATACATTCATAACGAATAACGCTATCCATATTGCTATTGCGCTTAAGCCTATCCGCCCCACATGGTCTACAGCATCAATTCGCAGCAGTACGCTCGGCTTCAGGAAAAAAACCGCCAACTGTGTCAATATGATCGAAGTCGCTACGGCAATCTGTACGATCCTGCTTATCATAGCTATGGAGATGATAAGAAAAATGAACACATGAGCCCAGGCAGTTACACCTGCAAACTTAATAAAATTAAAAGTCAGAACGGGTATCAGTATAAAAAAGGCTGCCGCATAAATAAAGTTTTTGTATCTCGTTCTTATTTTAAATCTTTCGATTATCTCTAAAATAATGCCGGCTATTATCATAAAGCCGCTGAACTGGAGAGTTGAAACTAAATCCTTTTTATCAAAAATAAAATACATAGCAATGATATTTATTATACTTGCGGCAAAAAGAGAATTTGCCAGGTAATATATTATCCTCATCCGAATCTGCTCACCAAACAGGAGCGAATCGATCTCATTTCTTCTACTGTCAAGAAAGCCATACTTTTGCATGGCATAGCTGATCGACAGCACCGGGAGCATCATGATGATCGGAGCTATCTGCGGTATTTTGATGGAGAATACATTATTCGCAAAGCTCTCAGTAAAGGCTCCCAATACAAGAGTAATAATGAATACCCTGATGATGATACTTGATTGTCTTTTAATATTTTTACTGCTCTCTGATTTTCCCCATCTCCATACAAAAAAAATACCAATCAAGGTATAGCTCAAGTAATATAATATAAAAATCCAATCCCAATAGTTTTTAATTGGAACATTGACCCAGCCCATAGCTGTATGTACCAGGTTATATTGATGCGGATTGAGCCCAGGGATATAGGTAAATACAGAAATACACACTGCTGCCGGAAGATATAGCAGCACATATTTCCACCACTTATTCAGCAAAGAATCTCTGCCGGCCAGTGAGATCATGAAATGGAGCAGGATACTGTAAAACACTCCCCATCCGAGGGCTGCAAATCTTCTCCAGAACAGACATACGGATATATCAGGCGCTGATATTGCCATTGCAAAACCGAATGACCAAATAAACAATGCTACTGTTACCGCAAAAAAGATACGGTTCGGTGTAGATTTCGGATTTGTGTAAAGCGTGTAGATACCCAAATATAAACTCACTATACAAATCGAACTGAAGATTATCGAAAACATAAGAGGTATGCTCATCAGATGCCCATCCCATAATTTATACTATCAGCATTATATATATCGTCAATTATGTATGATTGTATAACACTTTCTGCATCCCTTAATTTATGTGCATCCACGTACCATTCCTTCTGAACAAAAAAAGTTCTAGAATCTTGTCAAAATATTCTAGAACTTTTGGGTATTATTGAAGTCGGTGGCCATAAAGGACTATGAAGGTATTAATCGAACACCAGTATCCAGATCTCTGCCTCCTTAAGTAGTTAAGGAACGCCATATCAGGCATACAGCCCTAAAAGCGATTTATACCCTGAAGCCCTTCAAGGGCTCCGCAAGGAATTGATATATGGGGCGGGGAAGCATGATAATCGCGCGGGTTGATGCGTATTACAACGGCACCTTTTTTCCTTCCCAGGGTTTCGCTCATATTGCGTATCGTAGAGATGGCAGTCCCGGCACCGAGTTCAATGATTGCCAGTGGGGAAGGACACTGTTTTAAAAAAGCACGGAAATTATTACCCTGTTGGTCTGAACGCCGGCTAATCCAGGAAAAATCGCCGAACATGAGCACATTTGGCCTGGAAACATCTCCACAATGGGGGCATCGCAGGATCTTCCGGGCCCGCATGGTATGAAGATCTACCGGA
The DNA here is from genome assembly GCA_002385825.1 of Firmicutes bacterium UBA3932. Lineage (GTDB taxonomy): Bacteria > Bacillota > Clostridia > Peptostreptococcales > Anaerovoracaceae > UBA1426. The sequence continues at coordinate 7,357 of DGEG01000024.1, forward strand.
ATATTTTCGGTATTTTCCCAGATATCATCGCTGCAGGGTCTGAGGCATTGCAGAAAATGGATGGAGCCATGAATTTCATAAACTTTATCTTCTGGGAAACCTGCCTTCTGAAATTGTCCGTCTACATTGGAAGTGACAACAAAATATTCCATATTATAGCGCTTTATCCATTCCTGGAGCAGAAAAAAGCCCTGGTGGGGTGTGGTGCGGCGGTAAAGATCAATGCGGTGGGCATAGAACCCCCAGCCGAAAGCAGGATCATTGCTAAAGTGAACAGGGTTGGCGGCATCGTAGTAGTTGATCCCCAGGGGTTCGTACATCGGATATGATTTCCAAAAACCTTTATCTCCTCTGTAGTCGGGAAGCCCCGAATCTACACCCGCCCCGGCGCCGGCAGTTATTACCAGGGTACGAGCATTTTTTATTATCTTTGCGGCCTCTATAAAACGATTCTTTAAGGTGTTTTTCATTTTTATAATTCTCTCCATTAGAAGTTATCTGCACATTGCACATTATTCGTTGCCAAAAGAAAAAAATCCTGCTTAAAAACGGCCTGAAGCCTCTCTTGCTGCATTAAGAGAGGCTTCAGGCGCGTTTAACAATCAACGAGCTCGCAGCGTCTATTCCGGCGACCTAACCAGGCAGCCATAATGTTTCAGCAGTAATCTCCACATGGACGTAAGCGTAAAAATAGCGCCCATCTATCCAACAAGGTGGGCTTAGGTTATTTTAATGCTCATTTTTTCTGCAGGCTTTGGCCTTCTTATTTCGGCCACTCGGGCTTTATTATCGGCGGTGCAGTCCGGTTTTCGCCAGGTTCAATGATTTCAAAGATGCCGCTTTGCCACTGGCCCATCTCGCCTAAGTGCCCTTTAAAAAGCCCCCCCTCATACGAAAACGGCCCTACGCATGTTTCGTAGGTTTTCGTAGCCAGAAGCTCTCTTATCCGCGCCTGGTCAAGGGTTCCGGCCTCTTCAATAGCCTGCTGGAGGTGCTGGAGTGAAGCATACACATCCGCCCCTCCCCAGTAAGTGGGCTCCTGCCCGGTGAATGCGATGTATTTCTCAATGAACTCTGCAGCTCCGGGAGAACTTTTCTTGTTATAGGAAGCAGGGCCCATAACTCCTTCTACCACCTCTGCCCCGAAGGCATCTTTATAAAAGCCGAAACAGGGGCCAACGCTGAGGTGAAAAACATCGAAGTTAATGTCAAGCTCCATGGCCTGAGTGGTAATAAGCATGGTTTCTTCGGGATAGGTAAAGCCGATAAAAGCATCGACGTCCAGCATCTTGGCCTCCTTCAACATCGGGGACATGTCCTGAATTCCGGGCGAATAGCTCTTAATCATTTTTACTTCAATGCCTCTCAACTCAAATTCCGGAACCGCCGCCCCCGAGTACTCCACCCCATGGAGATCTCCGATGAAGATTATCCCCACCGACTTGACGCCGAGTTCCTCAAGAATGTCGGCCAGGGCCGGTATTTGGGTTTCGGCAAAATTATAGACGGAAAAGAAGTAAGGCAGGCCCGAAATAATCTCCTTTAGCTTGGCCGCACCGCCAGGGCCGCCGATCAGGATATAACCGTGCTTGTTGGCGATCGGAGCAGCAGCATAAAGGAAAGCTGTGCCCCACGGCGGAAGCAACAAGTCAACCTGATCCTCCAGGATAAGTTTTTCCAACAACCTTGTCATTGTGCCCATGTCCGATTTGTCATCATACTTGATATACTCTATTGATAATTTTTTGCCGTATTCCTCTACATAAATACCTCCCTGATCGTTAATCTCCTTTACCCACATTTCATAAACCGGGCCGTTGGAAACCGCTACACCGCTGGCAAGCGAGCCGGAGAGAGAGGTCGCCTGACCGATGACAATTTTGTCTTTTGTTGGTTCCTGCGCTGTTTCCGGAACGGCCTGTTCAGGAGACGGAGATGGAGTTGAGGACGGCTGGGCACAGCCGGCAGCGATCCCCAAAACAATAAGCAGACAAACCGCAATCTGTATCTTGCTTTTTTTCGTCATCCTCCACGTTCCTCCCTTAAAAATGATTTGATTTTCATAATGATTTATAAAATAATAAAAATTAGATAATTTTAATCCTATACATCTTTAACCCCCTTCATAAAGTTCATCCAATTAAATATTCTATAAAGATGTATAAATTTCCTTTTTTTTAGTAAACGAACCTCCCCATCTACAAATTTTGTTTAATGATGGCGTGTTCTTTATATTGTTTCCTGGCAATAAAGTCAAACTTACGACGGCATGGCCCAGGCAAGGTCATTTACAAGGTTATTTACGTACGTCTTTGTGGCCTGCATGACGCCGCTTTTTCTCAAACAGCCGGAGGTACCGGCCATATCCCTCTTTCTCCAGATCTTCCTTTGGAATAAAGCGAAGGGCTGCGGAATTGATACAGTAGCGCTGCCCCCCGGGGGCGGGCCCATCATTAAAAACATGCCCCAGGTGGGAATCCGCTTCCCTGCTCCGGACCTCCGTACGAACCATTCCGTGGCTGTAATCAGGTATTTCTTTTATATTTTCCGGTTGTAGAGGCCTGGTAAAACTGGGCCAACCGCAACCCGCATCATATTTATCCAGCGAGCTGAAAAGGGGTTCGCCCGAGACGATATCAACATAGATGCCTTCCCTGTTATTGTCCCAGTATTCGTTATCAAAAGGCGGCTCTGTGGCATTTTTTTGCGTGACCTCAAATTGCCTTTCCGTCAGCTTCTTTTTCAACTCTTCCCGGTTTTTCTCCCGGCCCCAGTGTTTGGTTAGAAAAGCGTTACGCCCCGAACCGCGGCGGTACTGATTATAGTGCAGAGGATTTTTCTTGTAGTAATCCTGATGGCACTCTTCGGCAGGATAAAAGGGGCCGGCAGGCAGGATCTTGGTGGCGATCGGCTTGGCGAAGCGGTCGCTTTGCGAAAGTGCTCTCTTCGATGCCTCTGCCTTTTGCTTTTGCTCCTCATTATGATAAAAGATGGCTGTCCGGTACGTTTCTCCGCGATCAAAAAACTGGCCATCGGGGTCGGTGGGGTCTATCTGTCGCCAGAATACATCCAAAAGCTCATCATAAGAAATCTCCTCGGGATCAAAAGTTACCTGCACCGCTTCGCAGTGGCCGGTTTTCTGCGAACAGACCTGCTCATACGTCGGATCCGCCTTATGACCGCCCGTATAGCCGGACACTACCTTTATTACGCCGGGCAAATTATCAAAAGGTGGAACCATGCACCAGAAACAGCCTCCGGCAAAAGTTGCCAGTTCCTCTCTTTTCATATGCTTATTCAAACCTCCAGTACAATATGGCAGTTATAATATGGGCAAGCATAACTATGTGCGCTTTTCTTTTTAGTTTTTACTACCGCTCCAAAAATATTAAACAGTTTTCCTTTATGCAATAAACAGCCCGGGCTTGATTTCCCGGGCTTGATCTATATGAGTAGTTATTGAGTAATCCTGCTTGCTAGTCCATTAATCCAGCAAAATCTTATCAAGGCTCAGTCTCTTTCTCGCTTCGGGTGCCTCGGCTGGATAACCCAGCAGTAGAAGTGTCACGAAACTGATATTTTTACCCCAGTTAAATATTTCTTTAATCTTTTTTCCATCCGCCAGCCTGACCCAGCAGGTACCCAATCCCAGCTCTACCGCCCTTAAAACGATATGCTCCACAGCTATGGCTACATTAAAGCCGATTTCCGGGCCCAGTTGCTCAATATCCATCTTCTTGAGCTTATTGGTTCTGTAATCTATAAATTCAAAAATATGTTTCTCCATGGCTTTTAATTGCAGGAGATCCTGTGCTCCGGAAATTACCCCATCCAGGTATCCCTGGAGATCGGCACAGCAGACTATTACAACCGGCGCCTCGGCAACATGTCTCTGGTTAAAGGCCGCCTCGGCGAGCCTGCGCTTGGTTTCCCTGTCTTTAACAACCTTAAAGCGCCAGGGCTGGGAGTTGCTTCCCGAAGGGGCCAGGCGTGCCGCCTCCAGAAGATCCCTGATTATCTCGTCGGGTATTTCTTCCGGCCTAAATTTCCTAATGCTTCGCCTCATTTTAATGGCCTCAATTACGCTTGACATAAAAAACCCTCCAAGAAGCAATTGATTTGGGAACAGATTACTGCCCTAACGGCCATTTTGCCCCGCCGGCCTACGGGTGCACCGGCTTCACCGGCGCACCGCTTTTCCGGCACGATCGCTCTTACGCTTTGTTCCTGTAAGCATGCATTCCGGCGTTATAGAACCATATTATTCTTTCTACCGCCTTGTAAACCGAAAAAGTGATTACCGAGTTGGCACCGGCTTTGATAAGGTTAAAAGGAATAATAATGGGGAAAAGCATTGATACGACAACATCACGGGATACGCCTAAAAAATAAACGGTAAAAATCAGGTTCAGAGGAATCATCATCAGCGTCATGGCTAAAGATCCGCAGGCAAACCCGAGCACCGCGCCAAAGCGATTATATTTCATACGGAAGATTGTCCCCGCCACCACGACAAAGGTGCCCGTGGCAATAATATGCATGATAATTCCTACCCAGCCGCTTCCAGCCGATACAGTGAGCCCTTGTATAACGGATACAACAACAGTCAGGACCAGGCCGCTCAAGGGACCGAAGATAAAAGTCCCGATAAGGATGGGTACATCAGCCATATCATATTCAAGAAAGGGTGCAGAAGGAAAAATTGGGAAGCGAATCATATTTACCAGTACAATCGATACAGCAGCCAGCATTGCCATCATTACCATTTCTTTTACCACATGATGCTGTTTCACTTTATTACCTCCGCTGATATTATTAATGCCAGGGACATAAAAACACCCCCGTTTCGGGGGTGTTGGAAAGCGGCAGCAAAACAAACGTTGCTGTTCATGTTTGCTTCTCCCATCCGGACTATACCGTCGGCGCCGGAATCTAACCGGCTCAGCCTTATCAGCTTGCGGGCTTGTCGGCACAGCGGCCGCTTTACCGCCGGTGGGGAATTTCACCCCGCCCCGAAGCATCTATTTTATTATAATTGACAAGCCGCCTCTTGTCAACGAATGAAAAGACGCAATTTTCTTTCCAGTTCAGGCAGGATTTTTACGCTCACAGGTAAAATATTCCCTAAGAGGAACGAAACGGGAAAACCGGCGGGCTGTTACCGGAAAAGCGCCATCGCACCCGTTAAAATTACAAAATTTACCAAGGAGGAAGGCAAAAATGTCATTCCTGGAACTGGCCAAAAAGAGGTATTCAGCGCGGAGCTACAAAAACACTCCCGTGGAGGAAGAAAAACTAATGCAAATCCTCGAGGCAGCGAGGGTCGCCCCTTCTGCTGTCACCTTTCAGCCTCTCTACTTTGTCGTCCTACGAGATGAGGAGATGCGAAAGAAAGTGGCGGCCACATATTCGCATGATTGGCTTATGGAGGCCCCGGTGATAATCGTGATCTGCGGAGATCATAGCAAATCCTGGCGGCGTGCCGATGGTAAGGACCACTGCGATATCGACGCTGCCATAGCGGTTGATCATATGACGCTGGCGGCCGCCGAGCTGGGTCTGGGGAGTTGTTGGGTTTGCGACTTCGATTCTATGCAGTGCCATAAAGCCCTGAAACTCCCGCCACACATTGAGACCATCGTCCTGCTGCCGCTTGGCTATGCGGCTGACAAAGGTGATCCTGAGCGCCACGGGAAAGAGCGAAAAAAGATGGACGAAATCGTCTTTTGGGACAGTAGCATTACTTAAGCAGGTATTCCTGCTGTCTAAGTTGAGGGAAAACAAAAGGCTCTAGAAGCCCCGCAGGAAAGGCCGGTATAGGCTTTCCTGCGGGGCTTCTAGAAAATATATCGGTAAGGTTTATGCGACTCCAGGACACCAAACTCTATTATACAAGGGGTCAGCCCGAAATGTACCTCGTTGTGTGGTTTTCTCGGGATTGCTCTAATACCCTAACAAGCTTATAGAGAACCTCAGTTGCTGGAACTGCACACCCAATCTTTTTAGCTTCACGAACCACAGCACCGTTAATTGATTCAATTTCTGTCATTTTTCCTGCTTTGAGATCTTGTAACATTGAGGGTTGATGATCAAAATGTTTAATAAAAGCTTCATCCATCATTTCCTTAACTTTTTCTTTGTTTACTACTATCCCTTTACTTTTAGCGACATTTAATACCTCATCTGCTACTTGAAAAGCAAGATTACGGCCATCCGCACTTAAACCCAATTGACCAACAGTAAGTCCTGTTACTGCAGTTAAAGAATTCATAGCTGCATTAAATGCTACTTTCTCCCAGATAAAGGGATAAATATTGTCTGTTACCTTACAATTAAAGCCAGCATCATTTAATATTTTATTTACTGCTTCTACCCTGTTAATCCCACAGTTGTCAAGTTGCATAATAACAGTTTCACCAGCGCCTAAAGACCTTACATAACCAGGGCCAACCAGATCACTGGGAAAATTGGTTGTTCCCACGATGATCCTCTCTCGCGGGAAATATTTTTCTAGCAACTCTATGTTGCCCAGACCATTTTGCAGTGTCATCGTCACTGTATTATCATGCAGCACATGAAGGACAGATTCCAGTGCTTTTTCCGTATGAAACGTTTTGGTAAAAACTATAAGCAGGTCTGCCTTTTCCTGAACTTCATGGGCAAAGCGGGCAGGTATAGAAATCACTTGGACGCCCGTTTCTCCTTCGATCTTTAAACCATTAGCATTAATAGCTTCAATATGCTGGGACCAAATATCCACTAAAACCACATTGTATCCACTTTCCCTGAGACGCCCACCATATAAAGAGCCCATAGCGCCCGCTCCAACAACTAAAATATCCATCCAAATTACCTCCTGCCAATGATTGCCGAACTTTAGCTTTCTTTAAAAGAGAATAGACTTGCCAATTTTTCCAGCCGCCGCCAGTTCCGGTCGACTTCACACTGGATTTCCGCAATCTGCTCCTTCGTCAGGTGCCTGTAACGGCGCTGACGGGAAAGGTAGTTCTCAATGGGAAGCCCCTGAGGGCCATGATTGATCGTGTATTTTTCTCCGTCTTCAACTTCATACAGGGGGAAAACCCCTGTTTGCACAGCAAGGCGGGCCATGGTCGCTACATCGTTTTCAGGGAAGCCCCAGCCTTCAATACATGGTATAAGTAAGAGAATAAACCTTGTCCCCTTTATTTCTTTAGCCTTTCTAACTTTATAGACAAGATCGTCAAGGTAGCCGATAGTCGCTGTGGCCACGTAAGGGATCCGGTGAGCGGCCATAATCTCCACAATATTTTTTTTCTTGGTTTTTTTGCCGCCCGGCGTGGAGGTGGTATAGGCATAGCGGGGAGTAGAGGAACTCTTCTGCGTCCCTGTGTTCATATATCCCTCGTTGTCCATACAGAAATAAATGATGTCCTCGTTATGTTCTGCTACCGAAGAAAGCGCTTGTAAACCGATATCGTAAGTGCCCCCGTCACCGGCAAGGGCGATCACGTTAACGTCGTCTTTCCCACGGGCTTTAAGGGCGCGCTTGATGCCGGCCGCAGAAGAGGCGCTGGACTCAAAGCTGTTATGGAAGATGGGGATAAGCATAGAGCTGTATGGCTGTGCTCCCATGATCGGGCCCATGCACGAAGGGGGTATTAAACCTACCGTATTGGGCCCCATTGTATTGAGGATGTAGCGCAGCGAAAGGGCCATGGCGCACCCCGGACAAGCGGAGTGACCCGGTAAAAATATTTTTTCTTCTTGAATTTCGTAGCTTTTCACTTTCGTCATATCATTCATCACCCGCCCAGATTGATTTTACAGGACATTCGGCGGCCCTTAGAGCTGACCTGACCATCTCTTCGATCTTTTGAGGAGAAACGTTGACTCCGCCAACCCCGGCCAGATAACCAAAAACAGGAGGGACATTTTTCATTCCGTAAAGGGCTGCTTTTGTTTCCTGGTGCAGGATTCCGCCACACCCGGGAGAAAAGTTACGGTCCAGGATAACGATGCGCTGCCTGCCCTGCAGTTCCCTGCGGAGCTCTTGGACGGGAAAAGGCCTAAACAGCCTTACTTTCAACAAACCTACGGAGAGGCCGCTTTTACGCATGTTATCTACCGCTACCTTTGCCGTGCCGGAAATACTGCCCATAGTCAGCAGGACTGTTTCGGCATCGTCACTCTTATATTTCTCCACAATACCGTAACCTCTTCCCGTAAGCTCTCGCCACTGTTCATCAGCATTACGGGCCGTTTCAAAAACTCTCTCCATAGCCTGATCGAGTGAACGTCTATGCTGAAAGTACATTTTTTGATCAACGACGTTACCAAATGAGCGTCCGACTTCAGGGTCCAGTTTCACCTCCGGTTCATAAGGCGGTAGGTAGCTGTCGACAGCTTCCTGTGCCGGGACTTCCACCACTTCCAGACAATGGGTAACGTAGAACGCTTCAAAAATCACCATGGCCGGCAAACCGACTGTTTCGGCAGTAAGATAGGCCTGCAAGACGGTGTCCAGCGCTTCCTGCGGGCTCTCCGTATAAAACTGTATCCAGCCGGTATCTCTCTGGGCCAGACTGTCGGTATGATCAGCCCAAAAGCCCCAGGGAATAGCCGGCGTCCTGTTGGCATTGGCCATAACGATCGGCGTCCTGGCGCCGGAGGCGAAATGAAGCAGTTCATGCATAAGCAGGAGCCCCTG
>DGEG01000024.1:16286-17163 GCA_002385825.1 Firmicutes bacterium UBA3932
AGTTGTAGCTCTGTAAGTTTCTCCGCAATAGGAGTCTGGGGAGTAATGGGATAGATGGGGATTACCTTCGGCCTGGCCAGCATAGCACCATAAGCTGCAGCATGGTTTCCGGTAAGGAGCATGGTAGAACCGGTAGATCTCATTTGGACTCCTCCTTTAAAACGATTGCGCCCCGTGGACATTCCTTAACACACAGGCCGCAGCCCTTGCAGTATTGTTCCAAGATGCTGTATTCTTTTTCTCCGGAATTACCTTTCTTAACCGCCATATCGGGGCAAAAATAAAAACAGTTATCGCATTGTACGCACAGGCCGCAGTTAAAGCAGCGTGCCGCCTCGCTAAGAGCTTGTCCTTCGGAGATCCCCAGTTGGACTTCCTGAAAATTTTGCACCCTTTCTGTAGCCTGGAGCAGGTTGTTTTTAACCGCCTGGCTCCGTGAAAAGTAAAATGTATTTACTTCTTTATAAGTCACTGCTTCTTCTCCGTAATTATCACTATTATCATTCCTGAGCGAACCTGCCCAGAGCTGGTCAATATGTTCCGCGGCTTTTTTACCGGCTCCCAGGGCCGAAGAGACAAACCTTTCGGTGCTGGTTAAATCTCCGCCGGCGAAAATTCCCTCCACGGAAGTTTCCTGCTTTTCATCCACTTTCAAGAGAGAGCCGTTTAACGCCGGCTGTTCGCTTATGTCGGGAATAACGGCGTCAGAGCCGATAGCCATAATGATTTGGTCTGCCTCCAGGGGAAAGTAAGCTTGCGGCACGGCTTCAGGCCTGGGCCTTCCGGAGGCGTCTTTTTCCCCCAGCCGCATTTTCTGGCAGATCAGCCTGTATCCATTATCAGCTTCCTTTTCAATCCTGACAGGGGAGGCCAGAAA
>DGEG01000053.1:0-3186 GCA_002385825.1 Firmicutes bacterium UBA3932
AAACGATAATCCACACTCATGTAAGGGATTTGTACGTAGATATTCTCTAATAGAAGCCGGCGAAGGAGACGGGCACTTGAATAACTTTTCCCCAAGTTGAATTATCCGTTCTTTCAGTTCATGTGCACTTGCGGGTTGCAATGCTGTGATACCATCAAGAATCTCGAGGGCCGTAAGTTCATCCCCTTCCACTATATCTGTAATTTTCTTGCGACAATCCTCGATCTTGTTCACTACAAACTCGTGCATCGGTAGATATAAAGAGGAATACTCTTGGATCATCGCGGCAATCGTGTCTTTTTCTCCAGGAACAGGCGGGAAGTGACCTACAAGTTCGGTTTTTAACTTGACCTCAGAATCAATGTAGTCTTTTAGAGAGTTAAGTTTGACCCGGACTGCTTCGATCGCCTTACAGACACCAATCAGTTCTTTCTGTTCTCCTAGTGTGATGGTGCAATACGAATGAGCTGTCCTGAGTTCAGTTTCAAATTCAAGGAACACCCGCATATCTCTGTAATTTTTTATTCGATGGGCAAGGTCATCTACTTCTGCAAGAGATGCCATATTCGTATCAAAAGCATTATATCCAAAGGCCTCTTTAAGTGCATGCAAAAGCAAAAGTATGTCGTCTCCACTTTCAATATCAATTGTAAAAAGCTTCACCATCTGGTCCAACTCTTTTTTATAGGGATTAGCTAACTTCAGTGTTTCAAAGAGACTTTGCGCCCGATTCGCTATCCGGGAAGAATCCTCTTTTTCCCGTATGAACAATCGCCGTAATTCCGCCCGGTATTTAGAAATCATGGCGTCATCCAGATTATCTGGAATTTCGATCCCGAGCAACTTCTCCGCATACGGTCTTAAAACCTCCCAATTCTTTGGTTCGCCAATTTTTTGTATTTCACTCAATGAATCCAGTATTTTCGCGGAAAACTCCACATCGGCTATGTTTGTATAATCAATCATAGAAATAGCCAGCCCGGCCTTTGGTCCTACGGTGACACGTATTCGCCCTTTCCGAACGAGACAAAGTAAATATATCTGTACCATGCGACGGGTTAACCCATAATCCTTCGGTCCTCCAATACCCATGAAATTTTTATAAATGGTATCCACCTTCATAGTTTGCCCATCATCGGTCAGTTTTTCATTGATAAAGTTCCACATATCATGCACATAAATGTTATCAGAAATATCTAATACCTTTTCAGCTCCTTTCTTCATGATTTTTAGGCCATAACCGAAGTTCTGTGCAGCACTTATATTCTGATTAGGCTTAGCTCCTTTTGGAATTTGTCCGGTCTTAACAATGCCGTTAATGACTTTGACACCCTCTTCTTTCCGAAATTCATAAGGATGATCAAACTTAATGTCCCTCGATACATATGTGGCCGTGAGCACCCGATCTACCAATGGCGTAAGGATGGCTTTCAATTCACCGGCTACGTGAAACTCCATTCGGGTATTATTCAGCGCATCCATCCGGCCACGGGCATAGCTGTTATCAACAATTTTCATGATCCTGGCAAGGTCGAATTGAAGGGCATTAAAAACCCAGTTAATCACTGCCACCGCATCCTCTGTTTCTTTACCCTGCCAATCAAAGATCATTTTACGGTAAGCAGCGAAATCAATTAGCCGGTCGTGTTCTTCTTGGGTTAGTTCCGCTGGAGTCCATAGGATAATACGGGGATCTTTACGTTGCTCGATCAACTTCCAAATTGTGGAGTCAGTAACCGGTCGTATACCAATATAGACTGCAAAATCGTGATCTGTTTGATCACTTTCAATCGGTGGTAAAGGTTGGTTTTCAGCGAGCATACGACTAAAGTCACGCATTCCTATGCGGCCAGTGATCTGCCGGCCCTGCCAGACCACACTTATTTCTTGATCCCCAAAATGAATTATTTCTTGCTTCTCCCAAGGCCCGCGAAATGGTGCAATGTCTCGGAAAAGAGATTGCACTCCATTTGATAGATTTATAGTCATTTGACGAGTGCGTACTGGCCATTCGTCTAACGCCAATAAATGCTCCCAGGCCTCCTTCTGCATTGCTTCATTACTCTCCGCCTCGTCTCGAGCCTTTCGAAACTCATCCCTCGGATCAACGCCGGTAAAGACGGGATCAAAACGGTATCTTGCCCGCATTTCCTCATCGAAGGTCTGGACAATCTGCCGCAATTCCTTCTTTAAATTTTCAGCAATTGTCTCATAATGCTGGATGTTTTCATCCGGAGTCGCATCGACATCCCGTTCAATCAGTACCGAGTTGGCAATCTCTTCTGGTGTAATCCCCTGCTGACGCGTGCGGGCAATATGGTAGAGAAAAAGAGTTTGAAGAACCTTAATGCTTTTATCACGATTTGCTTTTAGATAACCTTTAGTTAAACTATCAATCTGGCGCTTGCAAGCTTCGTAAGCCAGATAGTCAGTCTCACGTTTCGTCTTGATCGCCACCAGACCAGCGTGAACACCACTGGGGTCCTCTTCATACCGCACAGTCTCATCAAATAGTTCCCACAGACGAATGAGTTCCCTGCCTTTATTCTTTACTTGGTGTTTCAATGTCTGATGCATAAAATGAATTGCAGAGCGGGTTGTTGTCAACTCATATGTAATTGCTCGTAAAACCTCTAGTGCCGGCTTATGGAAAGGGAAGAAATGCCGGAATTCTGCTTCCCCAATACTGTTCGGCCAGGTAAATCCGCGTTTATAATGCAAATAATAATTGGTTATTGCCGCTGGGTCTTTAATCTCCCTGACTCGTGCCAGAACAATATCGTAATAATCCTTATCTTCTTCGAGCAGCTTTACTAGCTTCAGCCGGTCATCGGCAATAATATTTTTGACCCCCATCTTGCTTTCAATAGCTTGTTGAGCTGCACAGACTGTCCATACAGGTAGATTATGGATTTTTGCTAGACGGTTAGAGAGCACAACCAGGGTTTTCTCATCGTCGGTCCGTTGGTCCTCATCCCGGTTCTTCATAAACAGAGATACTTCATCTAATACTATTAAGACTCCACTATACCCCTCGGCTAAAATCGTTTCTACCATATGTTTGAGGATATCCTCGGTTTCGGCGGCGATTTGTGGCTGAACCTTCAAATATTCTGTATAAAAACGCCAAAGCTTATTACCGCAGCTCTTCTTGTAATCCGGCGTCATGTTCTGTTGGATGTCGCG
>DGEG01000053.1:3489-4439 GCA_002385825.1 Firmicutes bacterium UBA3932
ATTTGGATCTGTTCTTTTGCCGCATCGAGGATGTACTCAACAAGCCGGCGTCCTTTGTCGGCTAAACCTACTGTACCACTACCAGCGCCTACCAACGTTTTGACGATAACAAAGATGCCCTTGGTTTCATTACTGCTTTTAGCCTCGATTCCTTCCTCCCAGAAACGATAGAGCGATTCGCGCTTTCCGCGGCCGGAGGCTTCTTCTTTCCTTTTAACAATGTCCCAAACCTCTTTCCGGCCAAGGGCCAATGCGGCAAGAAAACACAGAAGATGGGATTTGCCGGATCCGAACTCGGCCTGAATCCAGTACCCCTGCCCGATTGGATTGTCTTTTCTTTCCCGCTTCCAGGGCGCAGCCATATTCCGTAGAATGTCTACAAGAAATGGCCGGACCGGATCAATCTGAAACTCCTCTATAGTTTGCAGTTCCGGCCTCCGAGCCCTACGACTCTCTTCCGAGTTTGAGTCTGCCCAAACATGCTTTTCTAGAGAATAAACGGAAATTATTCTATCGGGGACCGCACAAATTTCGTCCAAGCTTTTCCTATTCGTAAACAGGTTATCAACCATAACTATCCCTCGCTTTTTTCAAGCTCAATATTTGGGTTTGCTTGTTTTCCGTGCCAACATGCGCACGCAGACTTGATAATCTTCCTCAACGTTTACCTTGACTTCCTCAGGAAGATTGTCGGTGTTAAGCCCTCCCTTCTCAAACAAGAGCTTACCCTGCTCGTAAAGGCCAGCCCTCTTGCAGTGGCGAATCCACTCGGCAAGGGTAGCGTCATTCGGGCGTTCGCTATCAGGAATGGCAGCGCCTTGTTCGAGTTGGACAAGATAGCGTTTCACTCTCCGGCTTAAGCCTTTGACTCGGGCCTCCCGCTTAGCCTCTTCCTCTTCCTCGGAACAAGGAAGACGCCATGTCCCCTGTTCTGTCTTATAAAAATAGTC
>DGEG01000087.1 GCA_002385825.1 Firmicutes bacterium UBA3932
TACACCATTATACGGACGTAACTCGGATATCTTTGCCCCGTTCCTGAAAAAGCATCGAAATAATTATAAAGATACTAAATCTCGTTGCCTCGTTTCTAAAAAAGCATCGAAATCATTATCAAGAGATTAAATATCGCTGCTTCGACCGCGAAAAAGCAGCGACACCACATATCAGAAAGCCAATTTTCGCTGCCCGGGATTGGAAAAAGCATCGAACACTTACTTAATAGAGAGGTTTTCGCTGCCTTCGTCGGAAAAAGGCAACGAGCAATGAAGTTGAATGTCTGGTTTCGTTGCCCGGAAGGGGAAAAGGCAACGGTATTTCTTTCAAGAGACTCGTTTTTGTTGCCCCGTGAGCGCAAAGGCAGCGGTGCACTTGTGAAAACTGATTTTCGTTGCCGTGTTCGTGCAAAGGCAGCGGTCTCGCTTGTATAAAAACAAGTTTTTGTTGCTTTGCCAACAAGAAGGTTAGTTTTATAATTCAAAACTAGAAAGTAATTATGAAAGTAATTAAAAAGTAGTTTGATGTCCGATTGTGATGTAAAATCATCTTGTCTGGCTCTTGTCCGGATCTTGTCTGGTATGGTTCGCTGCCGGATATAATCAAAACTAATTGATATTATTCCAATGGTATGTGATACTAAAATATATTTAGATGATAGGGATGGGGAAAATGAAAAAAGGTCAAAAAGGTCATAACAAAGTTCTGTTGATTTTTTCGATAGTCGTGGTGCTTTTGCTGTCTGTCCTGACCGCAGGATGCGGCTCGGATGCGGCGGATGAAGAAAATTCTTTATCAAAAGAAGAGCTCCCTCCTTTAAAGGTAGGGCTCATGCCGGCAGTGGATTCCGCCCCTGCTTTGCTGGCTGAAAAGAACGGGTACTTCGAGGAACTCGGTCTGGATGTTGAATTACAGATCTTCAATAATCCGCAGGACAGGCAGAGCGCGCTTCAGACCCACAATATTGACGGCACCATAACGGACCTGATTGCAGTGGCCGTGAACTTGGACGGAGGATTTGACATCAAAGCCACGACTACGACAAACGGCGTATTTCCGGTGCTTATGAAGGAAGGAGCCGAACAGAAGAAAGAAATCAAAGTGGGAATGATGGAGGTCAGCGTCACCAATTTCCTGATCGATGAATGGCTGGGAGACGACTATATCATAGAAAAAGTGTATATTAACGACATTCCTGCCAGGCTGGCGGCCATCGTTAGCGGTGAGCTGGATATGGGGTTGTTCCCCGAGCCCATGGCATCCATGGGTGAGCTCAGCGGCCTGATAAAGAGAAACTATGAGCCGGAAGACGGGATTTGCCCGGATGTTTTGGTATTCACCGGGAAAGCGCTGAGCGAGAAGGAGAACGCCATCGAACTTTTCCATGAAGCATATAACAAAGCGGTGGATGAAATCAATGAAAATCCGCAGCTCGCAAGAGATATCCTCATGGAAAAAATGCCGAACCTGAACCCGGAAATCAAGGATAAGATGATGCTCCCAGAGTACACGAAGGTATTCTTGCCGGAGAATGGGTATATCGAAAAAATTATTCAATGGACCTCCGAGGTTATGCAGAAAGAATTGCAGGTCAGCGCAGACGACCTGGTGGAAAGAAAGTTTATTGAAGAATGATACAGATCAGAAATCTCGGAGTAAATTACGGCAATGAAATTGCCCTGGAAAACATTAATCTGGATATTTCCGGGAACAAAACTTGCGCTATTATAGGTCCGTCGGGCTGCGGCAAGACAACACTGCTGTACGCCATGGCAGGGCTTATTGCGCCGTCTTCGGGAAAAGTTCTGATAAACGGGGAAGAGCTCAGGTCGCCGAGGAAGGAAACCGGCGTGATTCTCCAGAACGGAGGGCTTCTCCCTTGGAAGACGGCTTGGGACAATGTTGCTCTCGGCCTGAAGGCCAGGGGGATTGACAAAACCACAATCAGCCGGAAGGTCACTTCTATCCTGGAAGAACTGGGGATTTTGGAGCATAGGGATAAATACCCCAATCAACTTTCCGGCGGGCAAAGGCAGAGGGTGGCCATCGCCAGGACCCTTGTGCTGGAACCGGACCTTCTGCTCATGGATGAGGCTTCTTCGGCCCTTGATGCGATAAACCGAGAGCATATTCAAAACCTGATTCTGAAGCTGTATATGAAAAATCCAACCACTATGGTAATGGTCACCCACAGCATCGAAGAAGCAGTTTTTCTGGGACAGACCATTGTCATAATGGAGAGAGCCGCAATCAAGCACATGATAGAAAATCCGTATTTCGGCGATGAGGATATTCGCTCAAAGCCGGAATATTACAATATCTGCCTCGAGGTGCGAAAGTGGCTGGGAAACGAGTTAAGCAAGGAGGGCGCCGGGAAATGAAGATTTTGGGAAAGCTCCTCCAGAGCAGAAGCTTATTCGGATCTTTGACTATTTTGATCCTCTGGTACGTTTTACATCTGGCCATCGGATCGAAGATCATTCCGAGTCCCTTTGAAACCATCGTTACATTTTTGCACCTTATGACGGGTCCGCTTCTGCTGCATATTTTGACCAGTGTTTTAAGAATCACTGCAGCAATCGTATTTTCAATGGGTATCGGCATACCACTGGGTCTGTGGATGGGCCTCTCCAAAAGAGCCGATTCCTTCCTTTCCCCTATTGCATACATTCTTTATCCGATTCCTAAAGTGGCGTTTCTGCCGCTTTTCATGGTGCTCTTCGGCTTGGGAGACAGCTCCAAGATTATTCTGATTATATCTATCATTGTCTTTCAGATCATACTGGCTGTCCGGGACGGTGTGAAGGAGATCCCGCAGGAATACTTTTATTCGGTGGCAACCCTCGGGCTAAACCGCCGGCAGATCTACAGCAATCTTGTATTTCCGGCAGTGCTTCCGAAGATCATGTCGGCGCTGCGGGTGAGCATCGGGGTGAGCATTGCCACCTTGTTTTTCAGTGAAAACTATGCTACGACTTACGGAATCGGCTACTTTATTATGAATTGCTGGGTAATGGTGGACTACGTGGAGATGTTTGCAGGGATACTGGCCATGAGCCTGATGGGAACATTTATTTTTAAGGCAGTGGACTGGGCAGAAAGGAGGTTTTGTCCCTGGATCCGGAAAGACTCGGCAGTTGCTTGAGATGCGGTTTCGACTTTTCATGTCTCATGTCGGCCAAAGATAACCTTTTCAGTTTTATACCTTTCGGATGTTAACCATTTTAGAGAAAATTCCCCAAAATGGTTAGTTTCCATGTATCGAGCTACCTAAAATATTAACCATTTCGGAGAAAAACC
>DGEG01000142.1 GCA_002385825.1 Firmicutes bacterium UBA3932
CGTTAGACGGGTGGTGCTGATTTGCTCAATTTTTTTATACCCGGTTCTTTGTTCTAATTCTTTAATTCTTTATACCCAGTTCCTTGATTCGCCGATACAGGGTGGATTCGCTCATCCCCAACATTTGGGCGCATCGGATCTTTCCTTCTGTAGACCTTCCCGTCTTGTCTAAACACTCCAGGATTAGCCTGCGTTGATAACTATCAAGCTTCTCCTTAAAACTCAAACCGTTTTCGCTTTCCTCTGCATGGGGGTTGGTGATTTTGTCCGGGAGATTTTCATAGCGGATCATAGGGCCCGTTTCCATGTTGACTGCATATTCTACGACGTTTTCTAACTCGCGTACGTTGCCCGGCCACTGGTATCGCATAAGCGCATCCAACGCATCGGGATGAAAGTCTTCAATATTCTTGTTTAATAAAATATTAAATTTTTGCAGAGCGTAATCTAATAAACATTTAACGTCTTCGCCGCGTTCTCGAAGAGGCGGTGTGGTCAGAGGAATTACATTTAAACGGAAATACAGATCCTCACGGAATTCCTTGGCAGCAATCATCTGCTCCAAATTGCGGTTGGTGGCAGCAATGATCCGGACGTCAATATCGATGGGACCTATACCGCCGACCCGCTCAATTTGCAGGTTTTGAATCGCATGAAGAAGTTTGACTTGGAGATGCAGCGGCATATCTCCGATTTCATCTAAAAAAAGTGTTCCCTTATGGGCCAATTCGAATTTTCCCAGCTTTCCTCCTACGTCCGCGCCGGTAAAGGCCCCGCGCTCATAGCCGAAGAGCTCGCTTTCCAACAGCATTTCGGGAATCGCCGCGCAATTTATGGCCACAAAGGGTCCGTCTCGTCTCGGCCCCGCATAGTGAATTGCCCTGGCCAAAAGTTCTTTCCCCGTGCCGCTCTCTCCGGTAATTAAAACCGTCGAATCGCTGGATGCCACTTCTTGAATGGCGCGCTGCTTTAAAAAACGCATGGGCTCGCTGTTTCCGATGATCTCGTCGAAGGTTGTACGCTTTTCATCTGCAGTCATCTTGTAGAGCCGCTCTCTGGCCGCGGAAATATCCTGAAAGAGGAGCATGGCGCCCAAATTTGCTTTGACCGGATCCGTATCTTCGTCCGTGCAAAGGGGTATGATGGTGCAGAGAAACCTCTTGCTCCGGCTTCGACCTTTCTTGTAAAGGATGTCTTTATCCTTAATGGGGACACAATCTTTTATGCATCGTTCAATTTCCGGGATGTTCCAAATATCCGAAAGGGGCTTGCCTTCCATATCTTCTCTGGAAAGGTTCAGGAGTCGTTCGGCTTTAAAGTTGCATGATACGATGATCCCGTTTCTGTCTAAGGCGATGAGACCTTCGTGCATGGACTCAAAAATGCCTTTCAATTGATTTTTTTTATGGGTTTCGGAGAGCTTGCTGGCGATGAGGTCCGCCATTCGATCCAGAAACAGGCTTAAAGTTTCGTGTTTCTGAACGATTTTTTCGCGCTGTTCCTCCGTAAACGCCACCAACCCGATAATCCCAATTACTTTCCCGTCCAACAGGATAGGGCAGGATATCTCGGCAAGCTCTCCTTCCTGCGGCGCGTAGAAAGGGTCCGTGTCGGGGTCGGTGCATAGATATCCTTTGCCTGTTTTAAGGATTTTTCCGTAAATGGCGCCGGTATCTAGATCTCCTCCTTCTTCGTACTCTCCGATCTTGCTGGCATACCGACCGGTACCTGCGATGATTTCCAGCCGGTCATCTACAATTTCCGTCTCTATTTCCAATGCGGCGGTGATGGCTTGCGCTACGCTGGCCACGGTATCCTTTATCATAGATAATCCCATAGTATCGACTCCTTCTATTTAAAGCAGCTCTCATATTATTATTAATTATAACAGACTTGTCAGAAATGACAAAATATTTTCATAAATGAAAATTGATTTAACAAAATAAGGCTTCTAATCCAAAAAAATAATGGGTCGGACGGGCGGCTTTTCAATGAAGTTTCACTGCCATGCAATAATAATCGGATTATTCAGTATTTTGGCATTGCTCTTGCTTGATATATATTTTAATAGAAAATCCTATAGGAGAGAATTCCATAGGAGAAAATTCCATAGGAGGAAACGCTATGAAAACATCTATACTTGAAGGCAAAACTGCTTTTGTTACCGGAGTTGCCAGTCCCAACGGAATGGGCTTTGCCACTGCCAAAGCTTTGGCTGAGTGGGGAGCATCTTTAGGTATATTGGATATTTCCGACCGGGTCTTTCAACGTGAAAAAGATCTGAAGGAAATGGGAATAACCGTGAAAGCTTATCAAGTAGATCTGCAGGACAGAGCCGGCATCAAGGCTGCCGCGGAGGATATGATAGCCACCTACGGAAAAGTGGACATCTTGGCCAATGTGGCGGGAATGGCCTATTTCGGTACGGAGGAGATTTTCAAAAACGTAACGGATCTCAGTGAAGAAGAATGGGATTTCAGCATCGGCATCAACTTAAAATCCACATTTAATACGATACAGGCTTTTCTGCCGGGCATGATTGAAAGGCGGTACGGGAAAATTGTAAACGTTTCTTCCGTTACGGGGCCTCTGGTAGCCAATCCGGGAGAATCGCCCTATTGTGCCGCAAAAGCGGCCATTGTAGGTCTGACAAGAGCGCTGGCTCTGGAAGTGGGCAAACAGAATATCACTGTCAATGCGGTGGCTCCGGGATGGATTAAGACCGGCGCCAGCACCGAAAACGAGCTGGCAGGCGGACAGAATACCGGTATGGGAAGGCCGGGAACACCGGAAGAAGTGGCCAATTTAATCCGTTTTCTCGCATCCGACGATTCCAGTTACATAACCGGTCAGCTCATCGTCATTGACGGCGGCAACATCATTCAGGAATACAAGGGCCCGAGCGAACTGTATTATTAATTCGGACAAGTCATATGGGAGCGAACAGAGCTTGTATAAAAGGAGGAAAGACAAGTATGGCTGAAAAAACATTTGTACATCCCTATATCCCCAATTCCGCCCCCGAGGTGAAGGCGGAAATGATGAAGGCGGTAGGGGTAACGGATTTAGAGGAACTTTACAGCGTAATTCCTGAACACCTGCGCTTTCGCGGAGAACTTGACCTGCCGGAACCCATGATGGCAGAATATGAGCTTCGCCGGCATCTGGAGGAGACTCTTGCGAAAAATACAACCTGCAAGGACTATCTTAGCTTCTTGGGCGGCGGCTGCTGGCAGCACTATGTACCGGCTGTAGTGGATGAGATCGTCAACCGCGCCGAGTTTGTAACGGCCTATTGCGGCGGAACCTATGCGGATTTGGGCAAGTTTCAGGCCCGTTTTGAATTTTACAGCATGATGGCGGAAATGCTTGATGTGGATGCGGTCAGCGAGCCGATCTATGATTGGGGAGCCGCAGCAGGTTTGTCCATCCGTATGGCCTCCCGTCTCACCGGCAGAAATGAAGTGCTGATTCCAAAAAATATCAGCCCGGAGAGGCTGGCGCAGATCCGGACCCTCTGCCAGCCGGAAATCATGCCGAACAGCATCAAGATCACGCAGGTGGATATGGATCCCAAGACCGGCGGCATGGATATGGAAGACCTGAAAGCAAAGCTTTCGGATAAGATTGCCGCTATCTATTTCGAAGTACCTGGCTACTTCGGCACCGTGGAGAAAAATGCCGCGGACATTTCCGCGTTGGCGAAATCCGTCGGCGCTCAGTCTGTGGTGGGCGTAGATCCCATTTCTCTGGGCGTTATCGCGCCTCCCGCTTCCTATGGGGCGGATATCATCTGCGGTGACCTTCAATCCATCGGCATGCATATGCTCTGCGGCGGCGGACAATCCGGTTTCATCGCTTTCCGGGACG
Source organism: Firmicutes bacterium UBA3932 (assembly GCA_002385825.1). Taxonomy (GTDB): domain Bacteria; phylum Bacillota; class Clostridia; order Peptostreptococcales; family Anaerovoracaceae; genus UBA1426. The sequence goes on from DGEG01000142.1 coordinate 3,871, forward strand.
AACAGGCCTATCTTTACGAGTGTCCATTGGCCATTTATACCATAGCAGAGACGGCCGTTGAGGGGCAATATGCTTATGCTGAGGTGCTGCCGGAGAGAACATCCTATGAAGCCAGAGATAAAGCCAAAGACTGGGTGGGAACGGCTTCTGGCCTTTGGACCATCGGCGCTGCCGTCTATATGGCGCTCATGGGACCTCAGGGCATGAGGGAGATCGGCGAGACCATCCTCTATAATTCTAATTATGCAAAACAGGCGCTGGGTGAGATCGAAGGCGTTAAAGTACTCTTCGATACTACCTTTAAAGAATTTGTCGTCAATTTTGACGGAACCGGAAAGACCGTTGCGGAGATCAACAAGGCTTTGGAGAGCCATAAGATCTTTGGCGGCCTTGATCTGAGCAAAGACTTCCCGTGGTTGGGGAATAGCGCGCTGTACTGTGTGACGGAAGTGCATATGAAGAAGGATCTCGACAAACTGGCATCCTGTCTCTTATACACATCT
>DGEG01000035.1:0-1277 GCA_002385825.1 Firmicutes bacterium UBA3932
CCGCTACCCCCATGCCGCTCAACAGCACCATAAGCAGCAGTAGCGCGTAAGAGCCAACCGCTCCTGTCAGTGCCAAGCCACAGCCAGAAAGGAAAAGACCCATAGGCATTAACCAGGGCATGCTGTAACGGTCGCTCAACACTCCGAAAACCGGCTGGATAATGGCCGAACTTAAGGTAAAAGCCAGGGCAATTGTCCCTACTTGAAAGTAGTTGAGATTTAAACTTTCCGCCAGTAATGGCGTTAAAATGGGTAACACACCCTGACCCAAATCAACAACGAGATGACCAAAACTCAAAACCACTAAATACCAGTTAAACAATTATTATTTCGCCTCGCTTAAGAAGTTACTATAACTCACTATTCCAAGTAAGTTCTTCAGTGGTTAAGAAAGCCTAAGGAGTGCAAATGAGAATGTCCCGGCCATCGGAAAATCCTCTTTATTATATCATATTTGCGCAAGGGCCTGTAAACTTTCAATGTTAAACCCCAAATTGATAAGGCTAAAGGAATCATTATTGATAAAACCATTGAGTAAAAACTATATTCCAAAAAGAAAAAGAGCCCGGGGGCTCTTAAGATTTCTAACCGTTTTTGTCATTATTTTTTAGAACTTCTTCTCCTGTTGCTATTAGAGGCTGTGTGCCTGTTTGCTGTCTGTTATCCGGAAACAAAGAGTCATCGCCTATTTTAGGGGCTATTAATCCAAGTAAACCGCCAAAAAGAACATGATCAGCAAAACTCAGCAAAGGCGCCAAAGGTTTTTTGGTTTGAACAGTTAGCCCGACTTTGGCACCCATGCCGTATATAGCAAGCCATGATAAAATTCCGTAGCCGATGCCTTTTATTACCGCCTTATCGCGTCCTGTTGCCGAGAGAAGATATGTAAATAATGTTCCCGAAGCGCCGATCAACGTATAATTAGCCAGTATCCCTAAAACCTTTGCCCTTTTGTCGTTTATCTTGCTCTCTGGCAAAAAAACATTTGCCCCCATTTGACCATATTTAAGATCTGTCAATCCGGCACGATACTCTAACGCATTTATTATAGCATCCGGAGTACCGGCAATAATACCGGTAATCATTCCGTGCAAAATGCGGTCTTTAATTTTTAGCATAGCTTTAATCGCCTCCAGGATTAATTTTTCCTGGAAGTGATACTTTTAGTAAAGATAAAATTTCCTGGTATGCTAGCTTCCGGCGATTATGGTAATTTCTTCCGGGTAAAGAGTAAGCTTTTCCAGGCCATCAGCGGTTACGAGAACGGTGTTTTCTAC
>DGEG01000035.1:1510-18550 GCA_002385825.1 Firmicutes bacterium UBA3932
CCAATAAAGGCGGCTTTATCCGGCCCATTGCCCATAAAACTCTCCTCGTAGCCAAAGTCTGCAGCCATTTTGCAGGCCATATTATATAGTTCGGAGCATGGCACCCCGGGTTTACCTGCTTTGACAATTTCACTCTGTATCTGCAGCGCAGCGCGGTGAGCCTTTTGCAGCTCTTCGGCAGGCTCGCCCAGGTGAAAAACGCGCGTGCAGTCCACATTGTATCCCTCCAGGGCAGTCACATAGTCAACCAGCACCGGCTCTCCGGCTTTAATTTTTTCCCATCCTGCGTTTTGCGGGTAAGCGGGAGACAATCCCGGCCCCCCGGTAGGACCGTCAAAAAAGCTGGCGCAGGTGATATTTCTTCCGGACATAATATGCCCGAAGAAAACTTCCTGGTTGAACTGCCGCAGGCGGATCCCGCCCTGATGCCCGTGCCTGCGCAGGAATCGCTCCACTTCCGCGGCAAATTCGACCTCTCTTTGGCCCTCTTTTAAAATCAGCGGTACCTCCTCCAACATTTTCCGGCTCAGCTCCGCGCCTTTTTTAATTATGCTGATTTCGTAGGGGCTTTTACACATGCGCATTTTTTTTATTTCCATGGAGATATCCACTATCTCCAAACCCGAAAAAGCCTGCTGGTAACGCAGGAAAGTATTAACGGGCAGAACGTCCATTTCCATGCCGATCCTTTTTGCCTTAGGAGCAACCGCCCTGAGCAGAGCAGGTAGTTCAGTAAAGCTTTTCTGCAGTTTGATATTTGCTAAAGGTGATTCCCTTTGAGCCCTTGAAAAGCTCTTCGCGACGAGATAGCACGCTTCCCCATCGACCGGGATAATCAGGTGGCCTCTCTGGCAGCTCCCTGTAAAATAAAAAAGATCGATCATCTGGACAATTATGGCCGCATCGATTTCTCTTTTTGCCATCTCTAACTGTAGTTGGCGGATTCTCGCCTCAATTTCTTCCTCCGGTGTGTTTTTCATGATTTGCCTCCTCTACTGGGACAAAAATTTTTCGTAGTACAGAGAAGGAGAAGCTAAGGGACTTAATCCCTTAGCCTCTTCAGTTCAATGCTGACCGCGTTCCATTTGTCCATACAATCGAGATAGACGGTGTCTACATCCCCCCACTCGGGAGGGAAACTTCCCCCCATCTGCAGCATAACAACATAAGGATAAATACCGTGATAGAAAGCGCCGCATAATCCTCCTGTATTATGCATGCTCAATTCCATCTGGTCCCCAACCTTATGGCCGGCGCTGCATGTGCCCTTGACCTCCTTGATCGTTCCGACAACAGTATACCCGATTTTTTTCTCGCTGCCCATTTTTGCTCCTCCTTGGTATAGCTAATTATGAAAATCGGATAAGCATTCTCCAAAACAATATCTATATTTATGTTCAATTTCCGCTATTAAAAATCCTGCCAACCTTCAGATACAGTTTTACAATTTGCCGGCGGATATGTTTTTAAACCATTCCAGGCATTCTGAGACAGCTTCCCGGTTCTTGCGCAACTGGTGGGCTGCTCCCGGGATAATCAAAAGCTTTTTAGGCTCCCCGGCCTGCTCGAAAAGTTTAAGAGCATGCTGGTAAGGGATTAATTCGTCGCCGGTTCCGTGAACGATAAATAACGGCCTCGGGGATATCCGGGCAACATAAGACAGCGGTCTAACAGAGTGGAGGCCTTTAAGCCACGCTACGGGGTCAGCAGGAAAGTGACTGTCCCTGATAATACCTGTAGTGCGAAAGCGGGCAATAATACCATCCAGATCCTTTAAAGTGAACAGGCTCTCAAACTCTGCCGGGCAAGCTGCCAGCGCGACAGCCTTCACTCGCTGATCAGTCGAGGCGACATAAGTGGAAACGGCAGCCCCCGCACTGAAGCCCCAAAGGTAAAAACTGTCATAGATGTCACGTTTTTCCCAGTAGTCCAGTACAGCGATCAGATCACGCCCCCAACCGGGGAGGGAAAAATTCCCCTCACTTTCCCCTGTGCCGCGAAAATTGAAATGAAAACAGTGAAACCCTTCTTCTGTGCAGCGCTCGGCCAGAGCGGGGTAGCCCCCGTCCACGTCCTTACCGGAGTCTTTTTCCCCGGGAGAAGTATTACTGCGGGGGATACCGTGACACAAAATTAGCAGTGGCCCTTTCCGTGCATACTCTTTACCGGGCCGGTAAGCACGTCCAACCAGGATGCCCCCTTCCGCCCCGATCTTTATCTCCTCAACATTCATAATTCATCACCTTCCTGTCTACAATTATAGCATTTAAATTCAAGCACAGGCGTAAATGTTAATTTTCCAGCCAAAAAGGTTTTAATGTGAAAAAAAATCTGTTAAAATATAGTAGTCTAAACAATTCCGTATTACCCGGCCGTTTTTCCAAGATATTCAGCTTATACTGACATTTAGAGCTTTTATTGATGGAGCTTCTACTGATGGCAGTATTTACAAGTTCTTAATGGTGCCTGGCCGGTAAGGAGAATCAAGCATGGAAGAGCTTTCTATGCAGTTTATTAATTATTTCAATATGCTGCTGCACAGATATGGCGCCTGGGGGCTGGGAATCAGCATGTTTGCTGAAAGTATCGGCATTCCTTTTTCTTCCACTTTTTTTATAGTTACGGCATGGACACTTCTGGAAAAAGGAAAGCTCTCTATCTGGCAGATAGTAGGCATCGCCACACTTGGGATTGCCCTGGGGAGCACCCTCAGCTATGCAGCCGGTTATTACAGCAAAAAACTGGGGAAAGTGCTCTGGTTGCGTTTTAATAAGCGGCATTATCTAACTATCGGCTACCAGTTGCCGTCGCTGGATCATGCCAAGGCAACACGTTTACATAAAATTAACCTCTATATCAAAAAATATGGTTTTTTATCCGTACTGCTGGCCCAAATTTTTGGATTTACACGCACATTTATCTCCTTCCCGGCAGGCTTACTGGAGATCAACTTCTGGCATTTTTTAATCTTCACCGCCGCCGGAGGAGCGATCTTTTCTTTTCTGGCTGTTCTGGGAAGTATGATCATAACCAAATTCATGTCTTTTATTGTATCTTATTCATACATACTTTTTTTTATCATTATTGCCGCCGCCATTGCAGGGATAATTGTATATACGAAACTTTCCGGCCGCAGCCATGCTACCGGGGAAAGTGAGGCTACCGGGGAAAGTGAGGCCGAATCCCAACATTCGGAGGGTAACCAAGAAAACTCTCCGACGGAGCATCATTGCTCCTGACATTATCCGGTAGCAGCCGAGGAATTCCTGCGCGGGCGGGAATTCCGCTTGACATCCTTCCCTTAAAGCTTTATAATTTTTTTAGTATTAAAATACGGGGCTGTAGCTCAGGGGGAGAGCGCTTGACTCACATTCAAGAGGTCCAGGGTTCAAATCCCTGCAGCCCCACCACGAAAAATGGGCACTCACAATGAGTGCCATTTATATAGCAATGCTACAGCTCCTTTTCTTAGGAGCTTATTTCTTTATGCTTGCGGGTACGCTAGACGATCTGAATTTCCTTTATGATGACTTCCTTGCCGGAAAGCAACTCCCAATTTCGACTTTCACACACCGGACATTGATATTCGTGATGGACAACATTGAATACCTTTTTACAGTTCCGGCAGATAGCGTTGGCAGGAAGCGTCTCTATCATGAGTTCAGCATCCGAAAGTAGGGTATCCGATACCGCCGCAGGATAACACACTTCCACGAGCTCCGGCACCAGTGGTGAAAGCTCTCCGATCTGCAGTACGATGCGAGTGACCTTGTTGGCCTTTTCCTCATGGGCACGCCTGTCTGCAATACGGACAATCTCTAGCACAACGCCCAATTCGTGCATATACGCCACCTTCTATAGGCAGGTTCTAGCATCACCGTTCTACGATGCTAATCGCGCCATTTTTGCAATAAATGCAGCATAATCCACAGCCGATACAGCGTGCCCCATTGACCTGCCAACTGCCCTCTGCCGCTCCGATCGCCTTTGCCGGGCATTCCGCCTCGCAGTGTCCACAGCCAGTACATAGTGCCACATCTATCTGTGCCAGGTATTTTGAAGCCGGTTCTTCCCGCCGGATGCTCCCGGGCAACACGGTTCGCATGGCGATACAGCAACATGGGCAGCAGCTGCAGATGAAATACGAATCATCCCCGCTCATGGCGTGGCTGATCTCAAAATATAGTCCCTCCTCACGGCTACGCTCAAGTACCTGCACAGCCTCCTCGAAGCTGACGTAATGGGCACGTCCGGTACGAACATAGTATTTTGATAGCGGTCCCACCTGTATGCAGACATCCTTTATGGTGTGTCCACAGGCCTGTCCGAGCTTTTCCTTGGCCGTCCGGCAGAGACAGTCGCTAAGTGAGAATACCGAACCTTTTTTTAGGTAGTACATGGCTTCCTCAAAGGAGGAGTGATAAATTTTGGCCTCCACCGGTGTGTTCATTACTATCGTCCGCTCACCACCATAAATAAAGTCGTTGAGCTCATCAACATATTCCTGCAAATAGCGAGATATCTCATCGTCCAAATATTCACTATACAATGATTCCATGATTCCCGGGCAGAAGGGCAGCAGGCTGTAGATATCTTCGCCCCCGTTGTTATCTACAAAAGCCACGCCCTTTTTAGCGAGGTTGAACAACAACTTCCTCGCCGTCTCCGGGTCCATCCCCGCCTTTTTTGCGAACGCCTCCACTCCTATGGGGTCTGCTCCAAGCAGCAGTGCAGCCTGTGCCTGCTCCTCTGTGAGTAACCGCCTAAATATCTTTACAAAGGGGCGGTTTTCGTCATGCTTTTTGTGATAGGGGTTTTTGTGCATGCTGTCAATGTAGTCAGCCAATTGTATATAAACGTTCATTCGTCAAACCACCCGACCTTTTTAAGCCTTTGGAGCAAATAGGAACAACTAAACATAAGGAGCATCTTGGGATCATCGAGCTCGATGTCGAAAAGTTCTTTGGCGCGTCTTATGCGGTAAGATACCGTGTTTCTATGGATAAAAAGTTTATTGGCGGTCTCCTCTAGATTTTTTTCAAATAATATATAGTAATATAGCGTCTCGAAATACTGAGTATCGTTTCTAGCATCGTATTCAATAATTTCAGCACACTGGCGTCCTATATAGCTGTCAATGGTGTTTCTTTTAAGCCCATTTAACATAAGGTCGTAAATCTTGTAATCGTCATAGAATACAACACAGGCTGAGGGTTCCAGTTTGGCCGCCAGCTTCAGCGTACGCTTTGCTTGTCCCCACGCTGTCTGCAATGAGATCAGATTGGAAAACTGGTCGCTGACACCTATGCGGAGCTTGTTTTCCTCAAAAAACTTTCTATTGGAACCGAGTTTTTCCATCATCTGTTTTTGCGTCATGGCACTCTGGACAAGAACTACCGCGTCGTTGTTATAGCTTACGCTAATAACGTTTTTAAAGATCGAACTGATATGATCACGCAGGCGTCCTGCCTGCAAACCAAAGGGATTTTGGTAGTAATGCCCGATGTCTATCACCAGTATATAATACTCGCCCGAGGGCTTCATCCCTGTGACCCTCATACGGTCTTCAAGAATTGTTTTATCTGTTAATTTGCCGCTGAGGCAGTCCAATAGTAAACTGGCATAATCTGAGTTGAGTGCATCACCCATCTTGTCTATGGATATTATTCTTGCAATAAGCCGCGCCGCTACCTGTAACAGGCTTACGCTGCGATCCGAAAAGGGTTCACAGGCCTCAATAGAAAGCAGATAGCCTACACACTCCTTGTCTGCACAGAGTCGGGAAATGCAGTGCCTGTGATGACTGACAATGCAACCGGAGAAGAAAGGCTCATTGATCTTGCGGCTGTTTTTTATATCATCTATATCGCTGAACATAGAGATATATTCATAGGAGCAGTATTGTCGCGAAATGTTGTCATTCCACTGGAAGTCATCCGTAGTGATATCCTTTGAATAGGCCAAAACCTTGTAACTCTTGTCGATCACCATCACCGGGTTACCAACCAGCCGGGCAGTATGCTCTATTATCTCATTGAGGCCGCTTTGGGAGAGGAAGGCATCGAATAGAACGTAGGCATCTTCGAATAGCAGTCTCTGTGTTTTTATAAGTTGGTTACAGCTCTCGAAAAGGGCATCTGCATCCGTCTCTGAAGGAAATATTATGACGCAGTTCGCCCTGTTATCAGGCAGCCCAAAACCCTGCATATCCTCAATTAAAAAGAGCGTCATCCCGGAGAGAAAACGAACAGTGTTCTGCATCTGGGATTCATATCCGATGTAGAGTGTATCCTTTGAAAAATCAGTGTTTATGCATATTCTGTCTACCTTTGATACGACAGAGGGGTTTGATGACATGGATAACACTCTGGGCATAAAACTCCTCAGATTCAATATAAGATCCTGTATTTGCTCCATAGGAAGCACTCCTTCATAATGATTATTGCACTTTTTATAGGGATATTGCCATCACATATTGCCAATTAGCTGTATATTATTTATATTCCCCGTATATATCTTATTCCCTGCATACAATATTTTACAATTGATTCCGCCTTTCGATCCCTTACCGGTTTTCTTCATAACCACATCGTATTCAATCAACTTGAAAAAAAGTCTCTTTTCACACGCTTCATAAGCAAGTTTCAAGAGACTTTCTTAAGTTCATTTAAGATTGTACGTTCTTTTTTAGGGAAATAATAGAATTCGTGCTTTATTTCTGCCATTCCTTTACGCGGTTTCGGAGCCAGTCGCACCATTTGTTGAATCCTTCGCCAGTTTTAGCTGAAATGAATAAAATCTCGGTGTTAGGATTTCGGTCATGGATCCTCCTTACTACTGCCTCATCGTCAAAATCAAAAATGGACTTTGCATCGATTTTGTTAATGAGCACAAGGTCGCATACCTGAAACATAAGCGGATACTTAAGCGGTTTGTCATCGCCCTCAGGAACGCTTAGAATCATGACATTGCAGCTGGCACCAGTATCGAACTCCGCCGGACAGACCAGATTGCCGACATTTTCAAGCACTACCAAATCAAGATCCTCTATTCCTAATTCATTTAGACCTTCCCGTGTCATACCCGCATCCATATGGCACATGCCGCCGGTATGAATTTGAATCGATTTCGTGCCGGTAGCAGCGATCTTTTCGGCATCGATGCTTGCATCAATATCCGCTTCCATGACGCCTATCTTCATCTCATCTTTTAGCATTTCAATTGTGCGTAGCAGTATTGTGGTCTTACCTGCACCGGGCGAAGACATTAGGTTAACCATGAATGTTTTTTCTTTTTTCAGATGTTTACGAAGTTCGTCCGCTGCTTTTTCGTTTTCCGCAAATATGTTCTGCTTGACCTCAATTATTTTTATTTCATTTTTCGGCATATTATCACCTCCCGCCTTATCTTCCCTATTTATTATCCCGATTATGCCTGCAATTTGAGCCTTTGTAGCCGTGCACCCGGGGCGGTTGACCGGGTGCACGGCAGATCAGCTATTCCTCATACAAGATGTTTTTTACAACAAATTCTCTCCCACCGAGGATGGTTTTGCTCCGGCTGTGGCACTGCGGGCATTTGCCCTCATTTTTCATAATGTTATACAGTGTTTTGCATTCATCACACAGCCCCTGCCCGCGAATAACCTCTACTAATAATTTAGATTCCTTTAGTACCTCCCTGTTTTCAATTATTAATGGATAGTATTTTTCCAGAAACACAGGGAGTATCCCGGAAAGCTCACCAACCTCAACAGTGATCGAGATGATTTTCTTCAAGCCGTTTTCGGCTGCAACTTTTTCGGCAAGTTCTGCCATCTTATACAGAAGGCCAATTTCATGCATAGTTTACCGCCTTACTTTCCTTGTTCGGTTTCTTTAGCAATTATACCTCCAAGCGTAGTCAGCAGATCCTCGTATTGCAAACCCCATGCGTCGTACTCTTTTGTAAGGGTGATGGCATCAAACTTGCAACGGGTTGTACATAACCCACAACCGATGCAGAGGTTTTTATCCACGCGGGCAACACCACAGCTTAAACAGCGCTCTGTTTCCTTCTTAATTTGTTTGTCTGTTAATGTCCCACGGTGGTCCCTGAAGGTCTTTGTATATTCCTTGTATATCCTGGGACGTTGACGGGGCATTTTATCATAACAACTCAGATCTACATTATCCTTGTCCAGATGATGTAACCTCCTGCGATCACGTCCAAGTACGAGATTGTGTCCCCAAACAAAACGGTGCAAGGATTCTGCAGCTTCCTTACCGGCTGCAATCGCATCAATAGCGAACTTCGGGCCGGTATAGACATCACCGCCTACAAAAACGTCAGGTTCTGCCGTCTGATAAACCTCAAATGGAGTTGGCAAATGATATGTTTCGGACTCCAACCCTGCCGCCGGTGCCATCTGGAATGTAACAACCTCCTCTATAGGAACCGTCTTTGCAGTATTATCAAGGTTCAGTTCAACCTTGCTGCCATCCAGCAGATTGCCCCATTCGATAGACTGGCCAATGGCGACAAGAACACTGTTACATTCAACAGTTATCGTTTCATTTTCGTCATATTTGGGATTAAAACGCTGTTCCTCATCGAATACGCTGATACACTTCTTGAATTCTACGCCGCACACCACACCGTCTTTGGTTAAAATACGCTTCGGCCCCCACCCGTTGTTGATTGAAATGCCTTCAGCTTCTGTATCCTCTATTTCTTCTGAAGATGCAGGCATGTCTTCCCGGGACTCAAGACAATAAAGTGCAACGTCATCCGAACCTTTGCGAATTGCCGTTCTGGCAACGTCTACAGCAACATTGCCACCGCCAATGACGATTGTCTTTCCGGCCACAGTCAGATCGTTTTGTTTTCCAAGGTTAACGTTTTTAAGGAAGTCAATGCCGGATATGACACCCTTAGCATCTTCGCCTTCTATTCCAAGCTTTTTACCACCCTGTGCTCCGATTGCCAGATAAAAACCCTTGTAGCCAGCCATGCGTAATTCATCCAGTGTAATATATTTTCCGACCTCTGCACCGGTAACGAATTTGACGCCCATTTCGCGTAAAAGATCAATTTCGGCTTCAATGATGTTCTTTTCCAAACGGAAGGAGGGAATGCCCAGTGTCAGCATGCCGCCGAGCCTTTTCTCTTTCTCAAAGACGGTAACGTCATGCCCGAGCACAGTCAGATAGTAAGCACAGGATAAACCGGCGGGACCGGAACCAGCAACAGCGATTTTATGCCCCCTGTCATTGATGTTTTTAGGAACGAAACGCGTTTCGGCGAACAAATCCTTTTCTGCGATAAATTTCTTGATATCATCGATAGCAATCGCTTCATCTAAATCACCACGGGTGCAGGCCTCTTCACATGGACGGTTACAAATACTGCCACATACCGCGGGCAAGGGGTTATCTTTTTTGATGAGTTCCAGCGCATCCAGAAATTTCCCCTGTGCCGCCAGCTTGATATAACCCTGGACAGCAATGTGGGCCGGGCATTTAGTCTTGCAGGGTGAGGTACCTGTTTCTTGTACAACATAATCGCGTTCGGTTAAAAGATCCGCTCTCCAGTTCTCTTCACCTTTGTATTCCGGGTTGCCGGGTATCACTGCATCCTTGATTTCAATGGGCTTCTTTTCACAGAGCTGCTGCCCCAGTTTTACGGCGTTCATCGGGCAAACCTCTACACACTGGCCGCAGGCAGAACATTTTTCAGGGTCCACCCCGGCACAGTAATTTGAGCGAACCATATCCGGGGTATTGCAATACCATCCGGTTCTTAACGCAGCGCAGGAAGACCAGTGGCAATTGCAGATGAAGGTAGATTCTTCAGGACCATAAATGTTTGTAAGTTGATGCACAAAACCCTTTTCTTCAGCATTACGCAAAATTTCATAACATTCTTCCTTAGTAATGCGCCTTGCCTTACCGGTACGGATGGTGTTTTCTGCTAGATAGCCCATAGAAATACACCATTCGCCCTCAAGATCATGCCCAAGTTCACCGTTCATACGACGGGTATGGCGGCATTCACAGGGGGCAACAGCAAGGGAGGGATGATACTTTTCAATCCAGTAGGACACTTCTTCCAGCTTAACGCGTTTTGATTCGTTTTCAATAGCCTTTTGTATTGGCAATACTCGTACAAGGCCGGTACCCATGGGAAAATATCTGGAAAATTTCTTGTTCAGATCCTGAATGTACTGTGGAAAAGCATAGGCCATTTGGGGGTACTTTTCAACACGCCAGTAGTCCATTGCCCCCATTTCCATGCTACCGGGAACAAAAACCGGCAAATAGACACGGTCAACACCGTTTTCGTCGGTCATGTACTCAACAATGCCTACATGCACCATTTCATCAAGGAGTTTGGCTGTATATTCAACCGATTTGCCGATGCGCTCTGCGACCGTGTGAACATATGTGGGTTTACGCAGTTCGATCTTAAGTGCAGTATCAACCATTTCGTCCGTTAATATCGCGTCCCAAAAAATATACTCAGATGAAGTCTCGGTTGGATTTTGATTCAACGCATTGATATGTGTTATCAATTTTGCTAAATTTTCACGCATATTATTCTCCTCCTATTGCGTTATAAGCCGTAAGTTGTAAAAGGTAATAATTCTTACAACAGCTAATAAAGTTATAACTCTGTTAAGCAAATGCTCAACTATATTCAGAGCACATCTATTGCTTTTACAATAAATTCCTGGCCTGTATATGGGGCAAGGTTGAAGCCGCGGCATTTCGGACAGGAAAGATGTTCAAAGCCTTTACGCGAATCGACCGGAAAAACCTCGTTGCAGGTATGGCAGATACAAGTTAAGGGAATCACATTGATCTTTAATACAGCTCCCTCAGCAATCGTACCCCTTGCCAAATACAGGAAGCATTTCTGCAATAGATCTTCTACAATGTCTCGCATCTCCCCGATCTCCAAGTGCACACCGACCACCCTATTAACTTTGCTGACTTCGGCATGTCTGATAACAAGCTGCAACAGGCTTTTTGTAACTGATAATTCATGCATTCGCAGTACCTTCTCCAGATAAATATAGGCAATAACTGTCATGAAATTTTTAGGAAACCATGCCCGGACCAGTGCAAATGCAAGGAAACACATAGTCCGGGATGGATTCATAAATTATGCTGTTAGGGCCAGTTATTGCAGAATTGTGACTTTAACCTATCCCATCTTATGTGGCCCGACCTACACAGACCAATCAGATTTCGCTGCGTTCTTTCCGGATAGCTTGCATTTTTTCATAAGCATCGAACAAGGTATCCTGCAAGGGGAGGATCTCATCGTCGCTCTTCTTAACCAGGGATCTGGCATCTTCAGAACAATTGATGACACACTGGCCACAGCCGACACAACGGTCAGGCTCTTTAACGACAGACTTTTTCTCGTCATCAAGAGCACAACACTTTGTCGGGCACTTGGTAACGCAGATGCCGCAGCCGATACATTTATTACGGTCAATAGTAATTCTGTAATGGGAAACATGTGCGGTTGCAGGACCGCCAAAGCTCTTGGTCATCTGGAGAAGACCGCATCTGTCAACATCACAGCTGCACATGACTTCGCCTTCCTTGGAATTTGCCACGTGCAGGCACAACCCCATGTCGATGCTTTCCTTGATTAAATCGAGGGCTTCCTGCATGGTGAGCTCTCGACCGATCCCAATGTCGATATAAAAACGAGCCATATCATCAAAGGCCAGACAGACTTCTTTACGGGGATCATCATAACCGCCACCTGCGGCAGTCGTTATCCGGCACAGGCATTTGGAAACGGCAAACAGCTTTTTGGATTTGATATGCTCCACCGCATCATCATAAGGTAATACTTCGCTACCAACAACCAGATTGGAATTGATCGGTATGGAACGGAAAAAGGGAATCTCAGTGCTTCCGAACCACTGTTTACCCCAAATCTCGGCGGCATGTTCACTATAATCCTGAAGCCAGTCGGCTTTGCCTTCTTTGATGTCTTTGTCGACATTATCAACATTGAATTCCAAAAATCCATGTGCTACGGGGACCACGCGGTAAGAATTTTTCTCACCCTCAAGGCGTCTTCTGTAAATGAGACCTTTCATAGTCAGGTCTTCCAGGATCTTTTCCGCTTCTTCGACTTTTCTGCCGGAAATTTTTGCATAATCGTCAGCGGTGAAGAACTTATCGACTTCCATTTCCAGTACATGGGCAGCGTCCTCTGGCGTAAAGAATCTTTCCAGCAGGGCGAATTCTACACCTCTGCTGGTTGGACCGTAGCCAAACGCAAGTGAATTCAAACGATCCCTTAATTTTACATAGATTTCTGCCGGTTCCTCCTTCAAAAAAACACCCTCTTTCTTAATGTTTTGCTTCAAAAATCATGGTAAAATCATGGTGTTACAATAACATGAAATTCACATCCAAATTTTCCTATAAATATCCTTAATTAACCAAATCAAAATGTAGTAGCCTTTTAAGCCTGCATTCAAATGATAACCGCTCGCTCACGATATTAACCGATAGCAGGTCCAGGTATATTCCTTTTTACTTTAGCATAATAATCGTAAAGGCCTTAAATAATCGCATCAATGGTAAATACCGGTTCGCCCGAATATCACCTCCAACTATGAAGATATCTTCGTCAGTAGCTTGCTACATCTCGGTGCTTAATTTAGACCACCCTAGGGTTTAGTTGCCTTTTGCCGCCTCCCAAAATTTTGCCCCAATTGGTCGGTAAGTTTAAACAGATCCTCCTTTACTTTTTTATTAATTATACACAGACACCAAAAAGATGAACATGTTTTGAGCTATTAAAAAAAGTCAACATGTTGTGTGCTTACTACATCAATTCTATATCCTAGGTATATGCTTATGTGATAATATTCACATAAAGAAAAGGCTTTTTGTGCTGCTAGCACAAAAAGCCTTTTAGAAGTTTTCTCGTTATTTGCTTGTTGAATCGGCCGGATGGAATTGGATATAACCCATCAATGGAATACGCTATACGCTCGACCCCAGGCCATAAGGGCTATGCTGCCAGCCTTCTGACATTTAGGTATTCAAATTATACTAGTAACCCAGAAGGCTTACCAATACCGGTATAAGCAAAGCAGCTACTAATATCATGATTATGCTCGGCACGATCCCCGCTTTAATCATGTCACTCATCTTGTAGTATCCTTTGCCGAATGTAATCAGGGGAACAGTATCAATGGGGAGCAGGTAGGTGACATTGGACCAAAAGGCGGTAATCAGGGCAAAAGATGCCGCGCTTAAGGAAGCTATGCCAGCTACCTCTACCATAGCCACAAGGGCAAGACCTACTACTGCCGGGCCGGTAGGAATAATAACATGCAGGATAGAGGTTAAGGCTGAAGCTATTACGTTAGTTACCATGCCCGACCAAGTGGCGGCATCTGACATAACAGTATTGACCAGCCAGCTTGCTGCCCCAGTATTGACGAGGCCCGCAGCGATAGATTGTATACCGCCAATCATAATCAGTGCTTCCCAGGAACTGTTGGAAACGAACTCCTTCCATGTCAAGACCTTGATACCGGGGAAGAAGAATAAGCACATTCCTGCCACGGCCACCACGGTAGTGTCAATAATGGGGAACCAGGTGCTGGAGATCCAGAAGATAAACATCAATCCTATGATAGCCAGCACTTTTTTTTCCTGTATATCCAGTTTTCCGGCTTCGGCGATAATTTTCTCCAATTCTGCCCTGGCCTGGCTGGAAATGGGTTCCGGTTTATGGACCAACGTTACCCACCAGCTCACAACAAAAACTCCGATGATGGCCATGGGGATGCCAACAATCATCCAATCGAGGAACCTGATCCAAATACCCGTGGCGTCTTTAAGCATGTGCAGGGCCAGTATATTAATCGGTGAGCCGGCCGGAGTCGAAAAGCCTCCCATAACAGAGCCGTAGGCTACACCGATCATCAAGCACTTTCCCAGATTGCTTGTCCCCGGCACGGGGTCTCCGTTAGCTTTGAGGATAGCTATCCCCAACCCCATAAATAAAGCCGCGGTGGGGACATTGGACATAATAGCAGAGAGTGCTGCCGTTGCAAACACGAAACCGAGTACCAGTTTCTTGGAGCTATTACCGGACCACTTTAACATTAAGCCGGCAATTCTATTGGGAATCTTGGTGTTAAGCAGCGCAGCCGTCATGGCAAACGTGGCCAGAACAAAGAAAAACACCGCGCTTATGAACTCTTTCCAAACGGAAGACAGTTCCATTATTCCGAGGTACGGCATTAAAATCATTAAGAGAAACGTGGTAATTGCCAAAGGAAGCGCTTCTGTAACCCAAAGGATGATGCCGGCAATAAGCAGGCCAATAGATGCCTGGGCTGGTCCTGTAAGCCCTTCCGCTTCGGGTAGAAGAATAAATAAAATCATTACTGCCAACGCTAGCATAAATCCGATAATGGATTTCTTCATAAAAAAACCATCCCCTTTTTTAGATATTGCTGTCTCTAGTATGCGACCGCTGATTCAGATTGCACTAAATTGAGAAGCTTGGTTTGTCAAAAAACGAAAGGACCAGCCAATTCTAGTGTTATTATTATAGTACAATGTGTGGTTTTTAGAAATATTTTTAAGCTAGAAGCGCTATCGTGGCATAACCTCCTGTCAGGTTCAAATTCTGCAAAAGCGCCTTTTACATCTACTCCTTTTATCGCGTTAGTGCCGCCATTTCAATGATATCTGTTTGTATCATGGTAAGGGAGTTGTATTAAGCGACGGATTATCGGTGTCGAGGATCTTGCTTGCCGGACGAGCCAATACGATTACCAGCCCGGTAACATCCGTAACTGTTATCCTGGTTGGTTCAGGTGTTGGCACAGGGGTGGGGGCGGAAACCGGTTCACTTTTCAGGAAAATTTTTCCATAAAGTAAATAATGGCACCCGGGCATACGTTATGCAGATAGTTACATAACTCTCTTTAATTATAAACTACAAGTCAACTGGATGCAAGGGAGAAAATGGCGTGGGAATCAGGTTAACAATTAATAGCGACCCTCTGAAGTGACAAATATCACCAACTAGCAGTCGAATCCCACAATTGCCCGGGAAATAAAAAGCCGGGCGCTCGTAATGCCCGACTCATGATTGACATCCTTATTTTTTCTCTAATAGTGAGCTTAATTTTTTTAGCTCTATATTTGTCAGGTGGCGGTATTCTTCAATCCTTTGTGCAGCGCTTTTGTAAGCTTTTCCCTTTTCGCGTTTTCCAAGCGAAATTATTATTACTGTTATTTGTTTTTTCTGAACTAAATAAATTACTCGATATCCATCAGCGGGAGTTATTTTATAAAGGCCAACGAGATCAATTCCTTGCTTTTTCCCCAAAGGTTCACCATACTTAATTGGATCTTTTTCTAATTTAGCTATTGCAGACAATATGCGTTTTCTAACGCTATTATCTAAAGAGTATAAATCCTTTTTCGCTTCAGGCAAGAATTCAATCTTCCAATTCACTGTCCGTTCCCACCCCCGCAAGATCTTCTCGAGTTAGGTTAAATTCCTTCATTATATCATCAAATTCAATAAATTTATCTCCAGATTGAAGATGTTCCGCCAGTCTTCTTACGGCCACAACAATATCATAGAGTTCTTCGACTTCAGCCTCCTTTTCTAACAACTCTCTATATTCCTCAATATTAATTAAGACAGCTTCTACCTCTTGATCCCTCATAATAAATACTGGACGTTTTTTTGTTTGGTCAAGATAAGTGCCTAAGCTTCTAACTAATTTAGAAGAAGATACTAGCTGTCTTGGCCCAAAAACAACAGGATCGACGTAATCGTCCCGCACAGTGTTTGTCATCCTTTCACCTCTTTTCATATAGTATGTGTATTATTGTGCTTAAATTATACATAAGCATTGTGTCTTTGTCAATGTAAATTTTAAATTGGTTAAATACATATAATTCTACGTATTATATGCGCAAAATATAACGTAAATTTTACTTTACAAATTTACGTATTATGACATAATATACATACGATTTTTTGCATATAGTTCAATAAGAGAGTTTAAAAAGAAGGGTTGGTTTGCTGTGGCAAAGAAAAATCGCCGGGCTTGCCGTGATCCAACCGGTGATGGGCAAGGGCTTAGGAACAGTGATAGCCGCCCAAATGATGCGTTTAGTCACCTTCATTGTATCACTGTCTTTCTTTCGTACGTACCGTTCGGTATACGGCGGTTCAATAGAATTAGTTTAAGGTTCAAATCCCTGCAGCCCTACCACGCTATTTTAGAGCAAGGATCAAAAATAATTGACGTGATAAAATCATCACCAGCAGTCGAATCCTGCGCTTGCCTGGGGAATAAAAAAGCCGGGTCTAATAAACCCGGCGCTTAATTTTTGTACAAATATTTTAGCGAACTACATCAAAGTACATATAATCATCATCTTTAACTTCTATAGAATCTCTTCATCTGGACCAAGAACATACTCTTTTTCACCACAACAAAATTCTATCGTATACCCATTATCGTTTTTTATATTAAGCTTCAAATTAATCTGTTTCTGTGACATTAGCACCTTACCTTCCATAGTGACATTTTACCCAGATAATTAACAAGGTGACATTATCACAGATTAAACACACCTTTCCCGCCTCGCTAATTGCCAAACATAGTTCTTTCATGTAAAATACAATAGAATATACTAAAAGCTGCTTTAAAGGGGTAAAAAATATGCAAAGCAACCAACCCAGGAAAATACTGGCTATAGATATCGGCGGCGGCACCCAGGACATCGTTATCTATGAAGAGGGAGAAAGCCCGGAAAATTTTGTTCAACTTATCCTACCTTCACCCACCGCTATCGTGGCTGACAGGATCGAGGAAGTAACCAGGGCACAAAAAGGGTTGCATCTCTCCGGCACGCTCATGGGCGGCGGCAGGTGCGTTAGAGCAATAAAAAGCCATTTAAAAGCAGGGTTTCCGGTCACTGCCGAAGAAGAAGCTGCCAAAACGATTAAAGACGACCTGGAAAAAGTAAAAGAGTT
>DGEG01000077.1 GCA_002385825.1 Firmicutes bacterium UBA3932
TCCGAAAGCAGTGCTGAGGGCTAAGAGAACATATATGATGATCAAGGCTATCCTTCTCTCAAACTGCAATTTCTGGTCATTGGTCTTGGTATCTATGTAGTTATTGATCGCCGTTGTGGTCAGGTCGAAGAGGAACATCCCTGCCAGGAAAATAAGCGTATGCGGAAGCGCAATCGGCTGTCCTGCATAAAAGAGGAAACTCAGCGTCATTAAAAAGGCAAAGATGCTCGTTATTTTCGTCCTTATCTCCACATAGCTGAGAAATCTGGCGGCCACAAGGTTCCTCCTGGCTACGGTCACGGTCTTTCGCCGGTACCAATATTTATTTTAAAAAGTTCGGTATGCCTTATCCAATATGGATAAGATCTTTTCTCTTTTACTTTCCGATAATACCATCTCGTCGATTATTTGCAAAGATTTATTATAATATTTATTTGCTACCATGCGAGTGTAACCCAGCCCGTCTGCTTTTTTAACCGCTTCGTCTATCTCATTGCGAGATAGCACACCCTTCTTCGCCTTTTGTTTCAGACCTTCCATCCTCCGGAAAGCCTGGATTAGAGGAAGCGTAATGACTTTTTGCTCATAATCCGACTTCACAGGTTTTTTCGCCACTTGCTCTGTCGTTTCAAAGTCCATGCAGTCATCGGTAAGCTGGAAGATCATTCCAATATATTTTCCCAGCTTGGCATACAGCCTCAACTGGGATTCATCCTCCACGCCGAATATCGCTCCTCCGTAAAAGGATGCTTCGAACAGGGCGGCTGTCTTACCCGCAATTATTTTTAAATAACGGTATACGGAAAGATCGAAGTTGCCGTTGTTAATGTGCTGATTCAGCTCTCCCAAACAGACTCTGCTCATGTAATCAGGCACTCTGCCCTTCACATATTCGTCTTTATCCTCTATGAGAGAGACCATTTTTAGAGCGATACAAAGCAAATAATCTCCGCATATCACCGCAGTTCGCTTTCCGTATTTCTTTTGAAGAGAGAGTTCGCCCCTGCGGAGATCTGCATTATCGATGACATCATCGTGTACTAATGTTGCCAGATGCATCAGCTCCACAGCTGCGGCGAGCCTTATCGCATCGCGATGAATCAACTCCTCCTCGTCAAGGGCACATGTCAATACGGAGAGAGCACGGATATGCTTACCCGTCGAGCAGGTCAGGTGCTTCATGTATTCGCGAATTATAAAGGGCGAGGTAGATAAGGTATTATCTACCTCTTCCTTTACTGCTTCATAAGCTTCATCAAAATTGTATCGCTCTGCCTGTTCTGTGCGCTTATTTTCTACCACGGATAAGTTAATCTCTGTATGCTTATTTTCTACCACGGATACATTAATCATTATAGATATACAGCTTTCTAACCAAAGGTATTTTCTTCCATGCCTCTTTAAGCACCGGCATCACATAGTAGTCAAGTCCAAATGTCCGGCCTCCGCCGATCAATACCGCAATTCCCGCAAAGATCATCCAGAACGTACCCAGGTAGAGCCCTGTAGTACATACGAACATGAATTGCAGTAAGAGCGAAAACGCTGCAGCCGGTGTTGTAAACAGTCCTGCAATCAACGCCAGTCCGATGAGAATTTCGGCTATGACGATGGTGGTCTGCATGGTGACCTGCATTCCGCCGCTTGCCAGCACAAAACTATCTACAAACCAATTCATAAGCGGAATATCCAGCTTAAACGCAAAGTCGCTGAGTGTGGATTGGGCAACTTCCTTTCCGCTGACAAACAAAGCTCTGACCAATCCGAAGAAGTCCCAATCGATTATTGCCGTTCCCGCCGAAGCCACAACTTCTCCACCGCCGGCACCGGTAGCGGCTGTCACCGCATCTGCCGCGCCTGTTGCGGCTGTTGCTGCATCGGCTGCTCCCGTAGCCTGGGTCGCTCCGTCTGCGGCACCGGGGTTTATTATGCTATCATACCAGGCCTTGGCTCCACCGAAAAAGCCTTCCAGCTTCGGTTCGGAAAACCAGCCTTCTTTCCACTTCTTTATACCTTCAAAGACCCATACACCGCCGAGCCATGCTCTAAGAGGAACGAGCAGGAAGCTTGGCGTCCTGTTTGAGAAATGACCTCCCACATAGCTTCTGCAATGACGAATGGTGAAGAACTCGTGCTTGCTGTAGCTCCAGACTTTGTTCCATCCGAGGATCTGAACAAAGTAAACCATATTGATCGCATGCTTCGCCATCATTGCAAAGAAGGATGGGAGATTGATCATGAAGTTCGGGAAACCTACGCGGGCTACACCGTAACGACCTCCCACACAAACCATGAATCCATGGAATTTGGGATTGTACTTCTTCATTTCGCCCTTGCCCGTAATCAGGCATGTCAGGTTGTGCACGGCTGTAGCGGCACTGTGCTCACAGTTCTCTACAATCTGCGGTACGGGTTTGTCCGAACCTTCAGGTATATAGAGCATATTATCTCCGAGAACGAAAACTTCCTGATTATCTACGGAACGAAGATATGTATCGATTTTGATTCTTCCCCGGTTGGCAGACTCCAGCACCTTGGCAGCTTCACCTGTAATATCGGCACTCTCGATACCCGCACCCCATATTACGGTAGAAGCATCTTTGCGGATGCATACATCCTGTCCTGCCGGTTTAACTTCAATGTAATCGGGACCCATTGCGCACACATTGTGACCTAAAAGCAGGTTCACGCCCATTTTCCTCAGTCGCTTTTCCACTTTAACGGAAAGCTCTTCGGGAAGGTTGGGAATCGTGCGGTCTAATACGTCAACAAGGGTTATGTTAACATCATCCCGGTCAATTTCGAATTTGCTGCATATAATCGGCAGATACTCTGCCAGTTCCCCGGCCATTTCCACGCCGGTAAATCCTGCTCCTACGATATAGATAGAGAGCAGCTTTCTCCTCTCTTCTCTGTCCGCAATACGGCAGGCTCTACGGAATAGGTTGATCAGGTGATGACGTATAATAATTGCATCGTCATATGACCAGAGCTTGAAAGAATACTCTTCCGCTCCCGGCACTCCGAAGAAGGTCGGCTTGGAACCTGCGCACAGGATCAAATAATCATAATCATAATTATTACGCCTTCCTATGGCACGCTTGTTATCGAAATCAAAAGATTCGATGGTGTCAAGAACCACATCCACTTTACGGCCTGCAAAAACTTTTTTCAGGCTAACGCGAATGCTGTCCTCGTCCACACGGTTCGCAGCTACTTCATGGAGCTCGGTAAGTAAAGCGTGGAACGGGTTTTTGTCGATGAGCGTAATAGTGACATCATCATTTTTCTTGAATCTCTTTGCGAGTTTTTTTGCGGTGAGAATACCTGCATATCCTGCACCGACAATTACAATCTTTGTCCCCATACTGTCCTCCTACTCAAGACCTCCTACTCAAAATATTTTTAATTCTCTCAAATGCGACCCTATTTGTCAATAGGTTCACAACACTTCATTTTTGTAATTTATGTTAGTTTTTTAACACAAAAAACAAATTTTTGCCCCTTTTTCCTTTGTCGTTTTATTAACATACCCAAAATCATTAAGTTTAATCAATATAACTAACACTTTCCGTACCGGGTGAATATTATGATAAAAATGTGTCGTATTACGTCAATACGGAGTGAAAAATCTAGCCATGATTAATGATAATTTTAACGTATTATGTCTGTTGCCAATATTAATTATTATTTTAATAATTTTATATTTCATTCTTAACGGGTCTCGCAAACGCCAGATTCAAAAGCATCAAATCCTTGAGGCCATTTCACTTGCGGGGTATTCCTATGATTCTCGTCAGGATATCTTCTACTCCAGAAAAGACGCCTGGCAAAAGGACTACGGATTCAGTTCGATCTATGACGAAGCCGCCGCTCCGCTAAGCATGATCATCGACTCCGAACCGATACGCTTCTGTTACGGAGGCAAGAAATGGCTCATCGAGCTGTGGAAAGGCCAATACGGAATGGTCACCGGCGGTGAAATCGGAATTTATACGAAATCAGACCCGGACCCCGAAATTCCGGGTTTTGCAGATGTGACTTTCTACGATTGCGCTGATGAGGAGGATCAGCTCTATATGGCTTTCCTCCTTCGAAAAAACGGCCGCCCTCTATTCAGCCGGGAAGGGAAACACTGGTGGCTCACAGGCTTTGTTCTTGGAGAGTTTTCAAATCCGGAAGAGCTGCAGATGGAAATCAGTATCACACTCAAAAACCGGGAAATGTGTCGCGCTTTTGTTAATGCGTTGCTGCAAATGGGATATTCCGAGCGCAATATGAAGGTGTTTTCCCCAACGGTATGGTTGCACTATACAAAACCCTTTTCTCCTCAACCTTTGACCCGTAACCCGGTAACGGATGCCCTCACGCAAAAAAAGAACCAAATGCTCTGCGCAAGTTATCTGGAGCTTACAAAAGAGCATACGAACAGCCTTGATAAATTGGCATCGCTCTACGTGAAGGCCCCGGAACTTTTCGATTTGGTTCTCAATATGGGGAAACCCAAAAAACTGTTTAAGAAATAAGGAGCTGTCATACAGTATGTTAATACAAAAACGCATTTCACAAGTATTTAACGAAGCAACGGAGGTTCCTTTTAATGATGATTCAAAAATCGTGATTATGAGCGATTGCCACAGAGGCGACGGGAGCTATGCAGACAATTTCGCCCACAATCAGAACCTGTTTTTTGCCGCCTTGACACAATATTATCATCATAAGTACACCTACATCGAACTGGGTGACGGAGATGAGCTCTGGGAAAACGATAAGATTTCAAAAGTATTAGAGGTTTATGACAATGTGTTTTGGCTGTTGTCGAAGTTTCATCATGATTCCCGACTCTATATGATATATGGCAATCATGACATGGTGAAAGGCAAGAACAAATCCTTTGCAAGACAGTTAGTATACTGTGAGGATGAGCCGGATGGGCAATGCTGTTCCATTTTCCCGTGCATCGAGTTTCACGAAGGGCTGGTGCTGCGGCATTCGGGATACGATCTTAGGCTGTTTCTGTTGCACGGACACCAAGCGGATTTTTTTAACGACAGGCTGTGGCGGGTGAGCTGCTTTCTCGTTCGTTTTCTATGGAAGCCGCTGGAATTGCTCGGTATCAATAATCCAACCAGCGCAGCCACAAACCCGAAGAGAAAGAAGTCCGTAGAACGAAAGCTGATTCAATGGGTTGAAAGACACAACCAGCCTCTCATAGCCGGTCACACCCACCGCGTCGCTTTTCCAAAGCCGGGAGAACCTTGCTATTTCAATGACGGAAGCTGCGTGCATCCCCGCTTTATAACTGCATTGGAAATTGCAGACGGGAACATCCTTCTGGTCAAATGGAGTTACAAGACGAAATTCGACGGTACCCTTTACGTTGGGCGGGATGAGTTGACAGATCCCATAAGCCTTGCGGGTCTTTGCTCAAAGCAGGGAAAAAATGTGCCGCAGGCTATCTGACTCCCTGAGTTCCCGGTCGGCTGAGTTCGATAATCATCGGGCCATTCGTGCACTACGATGGCTCTGCCCATGATTTCCTGGGGGACAAAACGATCCGTGTAAACAATCATAAATGCATGGCCGTAATAAGCCATGAGTACGGGCAAGTCTCCCGCATGATAGGGGTGGGGCTGCTGCGTCGGAGAGAAATGTCCCCCTATACCCGAAAACCCTGTATAACCCTCTCCCGGAATGCAGGGTCCTCTCTGATGAATATGAAAACCGTAAAAACCAGAGAAAGGAAGCCCCTGTATATCAGCAACAAGCAAGCTGCCTTCCAAAAACAGGTAGACCCACACTTCTCCTATAAGATTCGGATTTAACTGACTACCCCTGACCCTGGCGCAAGCCATGGGATATTGAGAAAAGGCTTCAAAGAGCAAAGGCATGGTCTGCTTCAGCATGGTGTCTCCTCCTATTTACCTGCACATTGATACATTTTATGCATCACCTGAGGAAAACGCCACACATGTAGGAGAGGGCAGTTTCAATCGGTCATAATCGCCCGCAATCTTCTGCGGCAATAACGAAGGGGCCCTTTCAGGACCCCATTTTGCTAATCTGTCTCTTCCTCATCTTTTTTTATATCTTTTCCTGCTTTTCGACGCTTAACGCTCTCGCTCAATAAATATTCAATCTGACCGTTAATGGACCGAAACTCATCCTCCGCCCAAGCAGCCAGCTCCTTCCAGAGCGAGGGTGACAATCGGAGCAGGACCTGCTTTTTTTCTTTATCCTTATCCTTGGATTCCATGCATCACCCTCCTCTCATCAAAGCAGCCTCT
>DGEG01000012.1 GCA_002385825.1 Firmicutes bacterium UBA3932
TGGCAGGCCGTTCCGTCGCATAGCTTTATAACATGTTTTCCTTTGGGCTGCAGAGTAAAATGAGAATAGAATGTAGCTACACCGTACACTTTAGAAGGCGAAACCCCTAAAGCCGTCGATACAAATGTCATTATATCTTCCGGCAAATAGCTGTATTCTTCCTGCAGATCCTGTAAGATTGCGATTAATTTGTGAGGATTATGCTCATACTTGTCCAGTATGGCGCACACCTTATCAAATTTGGTGCCGATTCCCTCGCTCATTTTATACCTCCTCCTTCTTCTCCAGCTTTTCGCGCAGATGCTTAGATAATATTGCTAGCGATGCAGCCATGTCTTGATTTTGAACCAGCACGTGATCCGGTACATTAAGGTGAATGGGTGCGAAATTCCAGATTGCCTGAATTCCGCCGGCTATCATCTTATCGCATACCTCCTGAGCGGATTCTGCAGGTACGGTAATGATACCGATGTGAATATTGAGTCTCTTGCATACATCCGGGAGTTTATCGATGCTCAGAATCTGTTTTCCCGCTATTTCCGTGCCGATGAGTTTTTCGTCCGATTCAAACCCCATAAGTATCTTTAATCCGTATTCGCTGAATCTCGAATACGCCAGCAATGCGCTGCCCAGTCTTCCGGCCCCTGCAATGACGGCCTCATCTACGTTGTCATATCCGAGAAACTTTTCAATATCACGAATAAGCTGTTCCGTGGCAAAACCTGTTTTAGGCTTGCCGCCTGTACTGCTCACTGCCGCAAGATCTTTTCTTACCTGTACCTCGTTAAGCCTCATAGCGCTTGCGATCATGGGCGCCGAAACGTATCCGTCTTTATCCGCATAGTTTTTCAGGAAATTCAAATAGAGAGGCAACCGTTGAAGAAGCTGCTTAGAAATCGCATAAGAGCTCTTATGTTTATTGGTCATCTCTTCTCTCTCCTCGTAAACTTTCATACAGTAAAAATCAGTATTTTTTATTCGATATAATTATACTGTTAAACAATAAACAATGTCAAGCGCTATATGATAAATATTTCACATAATAATTGGGGAATTGAAAATGTATTGGAATCAGTTACATTTCGGCGCCCAGACGCCTTATTTGATGCCCGGCATAAAAAAAAGTGCCTGGCGCCAAAATGCGACTTCCCCTGTCAAAACTGGTTAGTTACAAGGGTTTTGGGTATATTATTTTAATAGATAGTTACGAAAGTTGTAAAAGATGTCAAGTTGTAAAAAGTGTAAGACACCCAACGCAAGCACCAAATTCAACTGTATGTTAAGTGCCTGACACCTTTTACAACTTCCTTTTGAAACAGTACTGGGAGGTGCAGAAATGAAAAAAGATTTCCTGACGGCGGTAGCCGAAAGACGCAGCCACTATGCCATAGGCAATAAGGCGGTCACTTCAGACGAAAAAATAGCAGATATATTGGAGCAAGCTGTGCTCCATGCCCCCTCCGCATACAACTCTCAATCTACCAGAGTGATCCTGTTATTGGGAAAACACCATGATAGACTGTGGACAATATTGATGGATATTATGAGAGAGAGGTTGCCGGAAGAAAAATTCCCCAGAACGGAGAAGAAGATTAATGGCTTTAAGGCGGGCTACGGTACCATCCTGTTCTTTGAAGACATGGATGTGGTTCAAGACCTTGTTGATAAATTTCCTACTTATGCCGACAATTTCCGAAATTGGTCCCTGCAGGGAGCCGCAATAATGGAATACATAGTATGGACGGCTCTTGAAGCGGAAGGTTACGGCGCTTCTCTTCAACACTATAACGAACTGATTGCCGATGCGGTTAAAAAAGAATGGAATCTACCCGACTCCTGGCGCTTGGATGCCCAGATGCCTTTTGGCAACATCGAGGAAAAACCAGCAGATAAAAGCTTCCAACCTCTGGAAAAGCGTCTGATGATCTTCAAATAATACGAGAAAATACAAGGGGACGGTTCTTTTTGATTTCCTAAAGTATTAAACAATCAAAAAGAACCGTCCTTAATTATTTCCTATTGATTCCTAATGAGGCTTCTAGGGATTTATTTATTTTCTCGTTCAAACTTTCTAATAGCGCTCTCCAATATCATTCCCGTATACATGACCGGATCTCTCGCGGTGGAATAGGGCGGCGAATAGGCCAGATCCAGGTGGAACAGGTCCTCTGCCTTGGCTCCGAAAGTGATGGCCGTTACAAATACATCGATTCGCTTATCCACTCCATCCTCGCCGACGATCTGAGCGCCCAGAAGTCGACCGGTCTTCGCGTCGGCAACGCCCTTGATTATAATCTCTTTCCCATCCATATACGACGTCTTTGAAAGTTTTCTATCCATAGAGGTTACTACAGAATAACCTTCATTTTTCGCTTCTCTTTCGGAAAGTCCGGTAAAAGCAACTGTCATGTCGAAAACCCTGAAGATGCCCGTACCCAAAACGCCCCTGTAGGGCAGATCGCCTCCCGATACGTTGTCCCCGGCTATCCTTCCCATCTTATTTGCCGTAGTTCCCAGAGGTCTGAATACCGGTTTCCCCGTAATAATATGGATTTGTTCTGCGCAGTCACCGCATGCATAGATGCCTTTCAGGTTTGTTTCAAGCCTGTCATTTACGCGTATTGCCCCTGTGTCCCCCAGCTCTATACCTGCCTCTTTTGCAATCTCCACATTGGGGCGTACTCCCGTGGCAAGGATAACGATTTCTGCATCCAAATTTGTACCGTCTGCCAATTTAACCGCATTATCACCGATTTCTTCGACAGAAGCACCGGTTATGACGGAAACTCCCTTCTGTTTCAGATGCTCCTCAACGTGGATTGCCATATCCGGATCCAGCCCGGGAGTCACCTGATCCAGCTTCTCCACCATGGTGATCTCCATGCCTAACAATTTGAAATTCTCGCTTACTTCCTGGCCGATGAAACCGGTTCCTATAATAACCGCTTTGCGGGGATTATTTTTGTCGATATATTTTTTAACCTTAAACATGTCCTGGATGTTTCTCAAGACAAATACATTGTCGCGATCCGCTCCTTTTATGGGAGGCACCACCGCTCTTGCTCCCATTGCCAGCACAAGTCTATCGTAGCGATCTTCAAAAGTATTGCCGGTTATTAGATTTTTTACTACCAGTGTGTTCGTTTCCGGATCTATGGATATTACCTCATGTTCAGTATGCACATCCACATCGTATACCTTCTTAAAATAGGCCGGATCCCTGGGGGCAATAGACTCTATGTTTTTTACCACATCACCGATATAATAAGGAATTCCACAACCGGCATAGGAGATATATCGATCCTTCTCGTAAATTGCAATCTCCGCATCCGGCATATTTCTCCGGGCTTTTGCCGCAGCGGAGGTCCCGGCTGCCACTCCACCAATTACTACGATTCTCATTCCCTTTCCTCCCCTCTGCTCGTGTTCATCAACCGTATGTTATCCAATGCATAAATTTATAATCTATAAATGCATAGCTTATGTATAATATTCTTTATTTACCCTCATACACCGCCAAATAAGCATGAAAAACCCAGGAATAGGCAAGTTCATCCCTTCCGTCAAAAGTTTTTTTATAGTATACTTATTTTTGTTATGAGAGGAGATGGTGTGAAAACATGAGTAACAGAGTTGCTTTAATAGGCATTGTGGTCGAAAATCGCGAATCCATAAATCGTTTAAATGAGCTGTTGCACGAATACGGCGATTATATTGTAGGCCGCATGGGTATCCCCTACTCTAAACGTGATATTTCCATCATCAGCGTTGCCATAGATGCTCCCCAGGATGAGATTAGCGCTCTTTCCGGAAAACTGGGCATGCTGCCCGGCATCAGGACAAAAACTATCTATTCCAAGGTTTAGGGCTTTTTACACCGGTTATTAATCCTTAATGACAGCTCTCCTTACCAACATCCAGCTAAAGACTGCAAATAGTGCAGCGGCCAGTAAAGACGACACCATGGCATAGTAAGGGTTGGGACCGCTTAGAAGCCCGAATGCGAAGGCAACGAACCTCCAAAATGCCCTATATATCATTCCACCCGTTACCACCGCATCGAAGATTGGCAACCCTACGATCAAAATGCCTGGGACACTGATAGACACTGCAATCTTTCCCGCTTTGTTTAACCGGTAATACAAAGTTGTGATAAAGTATCCGAACATCATTGCAGCACCGGAGAGGCAAATCATGAACATGAGCTCTTCCAGAACAGGCTGAACCCCTCCTGTATTTCCTGCATAGCGCATTTCATAAAGCTGTTCAAACAAACTCCTGTATAATACGTTGTCCTTCGTCGCCACCATAGCCTTTCCGATCCACAGCATAACAGCATTTATCAGGGACATACCTATCGACAGAATCAACACCGTGATTACATACCCCTTGAACATGGTCTTTCTGGAAATGCCGTTCTGCATCATCATCCGGAAAGTTTCACGAAAAGCGTTGAGCCCGACCACGAATAGAAAAATGATGGTAGCCATCTCAAGGCCGCTGATAGTCGCGAATGTTCCCTCACCCAGCCCGGAAACCGATATGGAAAATAACACCATTACCGAAAACATCACCAAATAAAATACCGGTATAGCTATCCTGCCATCCATGATCTGGTATTTTACAGCGCTCTTTAAATACATTTTTCCGCCTCCTTACTCGTTAGTCAGATGGATGAAGAGCTTTTGCAAATCCATCCTGCCAATTTCCATACCCGCCGGAAGAGATGCGGGATCTATCGTTCCAATCACATATGCGGTTTTCAATCCGCCCAGAGAATCCACACCCAAAACGGTTTTATCTTCGATGAAGCTATCAATTGCGGAAGCGCTTCCCGATAGGGTATAGCCTTTTGACAGGAGCTCTTCCACAGACTGATTTCGAATAATCTCTCCTTTTTTAATGATGACTACTTTTTCGATAACTCCGGACACCTCTTCAATCAGGTGGGTAGAAATCACCGCCGTGAAAGGCTTTTCGACATACTTTTGGAGAAGCGCCTTGTAGAACATATCCCTGTGGTTGGCATCAAGGCCAAGCACCGGCTCATCGAAAAACAAATATGGTGCGTTGGTGGACAAAGTGAGAATCAGTTTGAATATGGAGCCATAACCTGTTGACAGGTTTTTTATTTTCTTGTTTTGATTCAGCCCGAATTGTTTCGCCAATTTCAGGCAGTAGTCACGATCAAAATCCGGATAGAATTCCTCTGTCCATTTAATCGCATCTCTCACTTTCATTCCTTCCGGATAGAAATTCTTCTCGCCCATCATAAATATTTTCCCTTGGGCACTATCGTTCTCGATGGCAGGCTCTCCGTCCACAAAGATTTGGCCGCTGTCAGGAAAGATTCTCCCTGTAATGCAATTGAGCAGCGTGGTTTTTCCGGCTCCGTTTCGACCAAGCAAGCCGTAAATTTTATTCTCTCCAAAGAAAACGCTGACGTTTTTCAGCGCCTGCACCTCACCGTAATTCTTCGCTATATTTCTGACTTCTATGCCCCTCATCTGTCATACCCTCTTTCTATCATGGCGATGATATCCTCTTTAGCCAGCCCTAATTTCTTGGCTTCGGCAATAACCTTTTCAATATAGTCGTTATAAAACGCTTCCCTGCGTTTTCTGCGAATGGCTTCTACTGCTCCCACCCTTACGAACATGCCTACTCCCCGCTTTTTGTAAACGATGCCCTCGTCTACCAGAAGATTTATCCCTTTCAGCGCGGTGGCCGGATTGATTTTATACCTAAGGGAGATTTCCGTCGTGGAGGGAATTTGCGCCTCTTCCTCAAAGGCACCCATTAGAATGCCGTCTTCAATATACTCCGCAATCTGCAGAAATATCGGCCTTTCATCTTCAAAATGCATGGTCTGATTCCTCCTTTCCGACGTACATCCCCCTAACCCCTTGTTGATTGGTTAGTTACTTGTGTAATTAACTATATCACTAAACCAGGATTTGTCAACATGTTTTTTGTATTCGGTATCAGAACTTTTTAATTTATCATTTTAACCGGTAAAACTACCATTTAGAAATGGTTAAATCAGATCTGATATAAGCTAAAAAAATGCTTAGATCATGTTATACCCTGTTGCGTTTTAAAGAAATGAAAATTCCGATGGTGCAAAGAATCGTAAATACGACGAGGATAACCTTCATGACATGCATGACCGCAGCGGGATCGGCTTCTTCCAAGGGAATGTTGCCTAAAAAAGTAGCGACTATAAAAGTGACGATAGCCATACTGCTGCTCTGGCCCAGATTGCGCATAGTGGCCAACAGAGAAGAAGCCACCCCGTAGTCCTTGGGTTCAACACATGCCATCACTGCATTGGTGTTAGGAGAAGAGAAAAATGCAAACCCCAACCCCATTATTGCCAGATACGTGACAATCAGAACCAGATGGAGATCATCTGAAATAAAGATGAAGAGAAACAGCCCCAAAGCGCAGAGCCCCATTCCGAAAGAAGCCAGC
The DNA here is from genome assembly GCA_002385825.1 of Firmicutes bacterium UBA3932. GTDB lineage: Bacteria > Bacillota > Clostridia > Peptostreptococcales > Anaerovoracaceae > UBA1426. The sequence continues at coordinate 6,475 of DGEG01000012.1, forward strand.
TTGTGCGGCGATATCCGGTCGGACAGCCTGCCTGCATAAGGCGATAACAAGGCCATGATCAAAGGCTGGCTGATCAGAATGATCCCCGCCGTCTGTGAGTCAAAGCCGCGGATAAGCTGCAGATACAGCGACATCAGATATCCCAGCGCAAAGGTGGCGCCATAATTCAATAACGCCGCTAAATTTGACAGGGTGTAACTGATGTTTCTCCTAAAGAGCCTCACTTGGATTACAGGGCTTTCCACGCGAAGCTCGTGGCGAAGGAACAAAGCAAACCAGGCTATCGATAATATAATCAGATATTTGGCAAATGTATTCGTGGAATAAGAAGACAGCCCGTACATCATGCTGACTATAACTAAAACATAGAGAACGCTCCCTAAAAGATCCAGATTCCCTCTTTGCCCCTGCCATGTTCCGGATGTCCCACCCAATCCTTTTACCGCAAGGGCAAATGTTAAAATACCCGCCACAAACATCAGGGCAAAGATAGATCTCCACCCGAAGGTATGATTCAAAACGCCTCCCAATACAGGACCGATAGTCAGGCCCGTATATGTGGCGCCGATCAGATACCCCAGCACCTTCCCCCGCTTTTCAGGAGGAAAGGCGCTGATGAGAGTCGCTTGGTTCGTGGAAAAGATCATGGCGGCTCCTATACCTTGAACGACTCGGAATAAAAGAAGAACTTCTATGGAATTTGCGAAGCAGAGGACGCCGGAACAGAGAGAAAAGATCAATATGCCGATCTTCAGTATCCTTTCTCTCCCCGTAAGATCTGCCAACCGGCCGAAGGGGACCGACATGGCCGCCGCCGCAAGAATATACCCGCTGATAACCCATCCGATGGCGGCAGCTCCCGCATGGAATTCATTATCAATGGAGGGTATGGATAAGTTTAACGCGCTTCCTGTAAAGGTTGTCAAAAGAGCCGTAAATACGGCCACTAGCAATATTGCACGCCTGTTCCGTTCTAGTCCGCGATTATTAGTATCCATAGTGTATTATATGCTCCCGATTGTATTTTTCTTTCGATGTGTCCGGTTTTATGCCCTCGATTACACCACAGCTTTTTTTAACGTGACCGTTACGATTTCAGGGCAGTTGAAGAACCGAAAACCCAAATTGCCGTTTCCGATTCCCCTGCTTACGATCAGGTTCTGCTCACCGGAAGTGTAGAGCCCGCCGTCGTATTCGGGGAAAAATGTCCTTTCCGGGGAGTAAATGCCTCCGAGAAAAGGCAGGCGAATCATGCCCCCATGAACATGCCCGCTGAAGGTAAGGTCCGCGCCCCACTTAAAATAAGTATCCGCATAAAGAGGATTATGGGCAAGCAGGATACTGAACCTGCTTCCGTCATTTTCTCCGATGACTTTCTTTATTTTATCTACGCTGAAATAGTAAGTCTCAGCGTCATTTTTCACATAATCGTTGGACCTGTCACTGTAGTACCGCAGATTGAACCAGAGGCCATAAAGATCGATGCTGTCGTCTCCTCTGTTTATGACCGCTCTCTCATTGTCCAATATCTGAACACCCATCTCTTCCAGCTTGGAATGTAGATATTTCAGACTGCTGTCGCTAAGAGACTGTTCGTGATTCCCCACGATATAATAGACTTCATAATCGGCGGACAGATCACTGGCAAGGGATAGAAAAACGCCGAAATCCAGATCCGTGGAATTGACCATATCTCCGGTCAGTACTATCATGTCCGGATTCTGCCTGCGAATTTTCTCCAAAAGCTTATCGTTTCCGTTATCAAAATCCTTGCTGTGCAAGTCAGACAACTGCAGGATCCTGTATCCGTCAAAGGAGGCCGGAAGTTTACCGTACGCAAGCTCATACTCGCTTACGAGGATAAACTGATTGCTGACATATACGGTGCCGGCTGTTGCAACTATTAGGATTAGCAATATAAACAAAATCGGTCTTCTTTTTTTATGCATGAATCTCTCCGGTAAAGCTCATATTTCGGTCTATCCCCTTCCCGGGTAACATCTCGCCCAAATTCATTTCGAATTGCATTATAGCATACAATCTGTCCCGTTAAAACCGAAACCATTTGAACCTGTATTAAATATTGAAATGTAAAAGACGGGTATTATCAATTCACCCCGGTGGTAAACGGATGGATTGATAAACCCGCCCTTTCCGACTGCATTCAAGCTGCCAAAGAAGCATTAGGTGGAAAGCCCATCGCTTTCCAATCGGGAAACATGATCTTCGCCTACTAACCTGATGATCAGGCGTTCCGCATAGATCTGAGCTTCGGGAACAGAATGTTGTTCTCAAGATGTATGTGCTGGAACATATCGTTCTCCAACTCCTGTAGTTTATTGTATGTGGAGATGAAAGTATCGCAGACATCCGACGGTATTTTGTAATCGCCGGTCACTTCTCTCATCTCTTTCAAGATATCGCCCGCTGCATCATGCTCTTGCTCCAACTCTTCGATAACTCCCAGAGCGATGTTCAGGTCAGACTCAAGGTTGCTCTTCGCATAATCATTGATGGCCGGATACTGTACCGCCTCTTCTTTTGTCAAGTGGGATTCAAGGTCCATCTTTAGAATATGAAACAGTTTGTGAACCTTTGCAAGCTCCGGATGGCTAGGCCCGTGCACCCTCAATATCAGAGTCGTCAATTCGCTGATTTTAGGCAGCTCCGACCAAAGATAGGCATGGTGTTTATTGACGATCTGATCCACGAGTTCGGTAATGCTTGCTTCTCCCCAGTTCTTATCCCTCTGTTCCTCATGGTATTTTTCATACAGATCATTAATTTTACCCAATACTTCCTTTTCATCCAGCCCTTGCTCCTTGATGGCCTCTGCCAAAGGCCTGTTTCCCCCGCAGCAAAAATCTATTTTATACTCTTTTAAAATATCTGCTGCTTTCGGAAATGCAACCACAATATCCCCTATTTTTTGTGAACTGTCAAACTTAATCATTTCTCTCTCCTATTCATTAAATCCCCAAAATATTCTCTCGCTGCACACTCATACACATGTGCATATATATACATTCCCTGTATTCACCGATGTAAATCATAGTTTCACTTATAGCCTTTACATTCAGAAAATCTCCGACTGCTTCTCCACACCCTGCCATGCATTATTTTTACGCATTTGCACATACTAATAGCGTTTAACCAAAGTCGGAAATCTATCGCCGATATCCGCAAAAAACCGTAACACAGCAGGAGAGTGAATGATATGGCTGTCGCAAAAAAAATCATCCTCTGCATCATATGCATCATAACCACAAACCTATGGACGCTGCCCGTATACGCAGAACAGGTTCACCGGGTAGCTCCCGGCGAAACGTTAAGCAGTATCGCCAGTCGTTACGGTATCTCTATCGATTCGCTCCTGGGAAACAACCAATACATCGTCAATCCGGATTTAATATTCCCCGGCCAGGTTCTGATCATTCCCGACGCCAACATGCAGGCTTACGTGGTCAAACCGGGGGATACCCTTTCAAAAATCTCACAGCAATTTCAGGTACCCATCCCCATCCTTGCAGACATAAATAATATAGCCGACATAAATCTACTATATGCCGGTCAAATTCTCGTAGTTCCCAAAATCTACACCGTAAAGGCAGGGGATACTCTGAGCAACATTGCCCAGGAACTGGGCGTAAACCTGACGGACCTGCTGGTAGAAAACAATCTTGATCCCCAAAGCTACATTTATGTAGGTCAAACTTTGATAGTACCCTTTCGCTCTACTCAGCGGGAAGAGCTTGTCGCCATCGAAAACGAATTGGCTCCGGTAGCCGCCCGATTTCCCGGCACCTTCTTTTATAAAGGTCAGCCTAATGGACTAAGAGTTGCCCTGACCTTCGATGACGGTCCAGACCGGATAGAGACCAATGCCATGCTGGATGTTCTAAAAAGATATCAGGTCCCGGCCACATTTTTCCTGTTGGGAAGAAATATGCCGGGAAACGGCGACGTGGTTGAACGAATTGTGGCAGAAGGCCATACTGTGGCAAATCACAGCACAACCCATCCGGATCTGCGCCGGCTTACGGCAGAACAAGTGCAAAATGAAATGCTGACGTTGGAAAACCAAATCTACGAAATTACCGGTCTTCGCACTGCGCTTATGCGCCCTCCTTACGGTTTTGTCACCGACGAAAACATCCGACAGTTACAAGACTTGGGTTATAAGATCATAAAATGGACAGTGGATACCAACGACTGGAGAGACATGGACATCGACAAAGTATTGATAAACACCATGCCGAACATAAGGGACGGCTCTATTATACTCATGCACGATTATCTCTCCCAGTCCGTCACGAAGGAAGTTCTGCCTGAAATCATTCATTCCCTCAGGTCCCAAGGTTACACTTTTGTCACCGTAGATGAACTGCTGGGAATCAGCCCGTACAAATAAAACAAACTTACTTTGCATTATAAATAAAACCCCATGTTCAACGGGGTTTTTTGTTTTTTTACGGATTAAATATCGTCTAAGTTATCGATAGTCGCCTCAAGGCCCATAACGCTGTTTACCGGCAGCGAGAAACAGCTTCCCCTTGCCTCTGTATTCAGCCCGGTTTCCGCCGTAATGCGCTCCATAATTGCATGTCGCTTTTCCTGGGGTGCGAGGATCAGGACTAGTTCTTTCTCAGGCTGCACGGTAATGCCCAGATATTTCTCGGCTTCCTTCGAGCCCAGGCTTCGCGCATGGATCAGCGTTCCTCCGCTGGCCCCTGCAGCCTTTGCGGCATCCATGACTTGATCGAAATACCCGCTGTTTACAACAGCTACAATTAACTGATATGGTTCATTTGGCGTCACGCTCATGCTCTCACTTCCTATCTCTATATTCTTGCATGCCTCGCCGCAAGTCTCAGCAAGGACTCTGTTCATGCTGGATAAACTTATGGTAAAAACCACTCCGGTTCCCGGTCTGTGGAGATCAATCTCGTCGTGAATTTTGTTCATGATAAAATCGGACACTTTGCTCGTGTGAATACTGATAGCCACGATTTTTCTCGGTCCGCCGTAACCCAGCATCTCGTAGATTTCGGATTTGGCCGTACCGTAACCGTATGTCAACAAAACAAACGGGATCTTGTTTTCTTCATATAGTTCTATCAAAACATCGTCCAAATCCACGTCCATTATAGCAAATAACGCTTCTATTCTGGATTCTGAACAATCTATCATCCCTGTCCTCCGTTTCTCACTCTGTAAGTAAATTTTGGTAGTTATTATAACCCATCGTACTTTTATAGTCCACTTTATTATGACTTCGTTGCTTCTTTCTTATAGGATTCCTCTTCGATTACCGGCGGAGCGTCAAAATCTATAATAGTATCCTCTTCCACCGGAAGCTGAACTTTAGCCGCGGCAATTCTCGACTTGATCTCATAGACCAAGCCGAATACTTGAATCGTAATGACCGGCATCATAGCCACAAGGGCAACAATGCCGAAGGCACTGATATAAACGTTGCCTCCCAATGCATCACACGCACCTATGGCCAAAGGAAGCATGAAGGTGGCCGCCAAAGGTCCGGAAGCTACCGCTCCCGAGTCAAATGCAATGGAAGTAAACAAATGAGGTACGATGAAGGTCAAAACGAGGGCAAACACATACCCGGGGATGACGAAATAAAGGATAGATAACCCTGTTACAACGCGAACCATAGCTAAACCTACGGATATTGCAACGCCAACGGACAACCCTATACCCATGGCTCTGGCTGAAATGGCTCCTGCAGTTATTTCTTCTACTTGTCTTTTAAGAACAAAAACTGCCGGCTCTGCCGTAACTACAAAAAATCCCACTGCCATTCCGACGGGAATCAATGCCCATGAACTGTTGTTTTCCGCCAGCACCACGCCCAGCTGATATCCCGCAGGCATGAAGCCCACGTTTACACTGGTCAGGAACAGCACGAGACCGATATACGTATACACTGTTCCGGAGCTGATCTGCAGTATAGTCCTCTTTCTCAGATGCAGCATAATAATTTGAAATATGGCGAAAACAAGCAGTATGGGAAATAAGGCCACAGCCACCTGCTTGAAATATTCAGGCAAGTTGCCTCTGAACAGGAAATTGATATCCGACATAGATCCTATGTTTGGAACGGAAATGGCGCTTCCCCCTGACGGCTCATAGAACATTCCAAGAATCAACACCGTGATAATAGGACCTATAAGGCAGAGGGAAACCAGGCCAAAACTGTCCTCTTCCGTTGTTTTATCTCCACGAATAAATGACAAGCCAAGCCCAAGAGCCATGACAAAAGGAACCACGATAGGACCCGTCAGTACAGCCCCGGCCTCCCAGGCAACGGATAAAAAATCCTTTCCTGTAAAAGCGGAAAATGCAAATGCGATGAAATAGCAACCGATAAGTATATATGAAAGGGGCAGTTGGAACAGAATTCGCAAGAAGGCGCCCACGAGAGCCAGCCCCGCACCAATAGAAACGGCTATAATGATTACGGAGTTCGGAACCCCGTTAATCTGTCCTGCCAGAACGATCAAGTCCGGCTCTGCCATACTGATAAAGACACCTATTACAAACGTTAAAATAATTATTAACGGAAGTTTTTTTGTTTTTATCATTGCGGAGCCCACATATTCTCCGATTGGAATAAGGGAAACGTCCACGCCTAAATTAAAGAACGTAATTCCCAGAATCATCATAAAGGCGCTCACTACAAAAAGAGTCAGACTCCATGGCGGCATAGGCGCAATGGTGTAGTTCAAGATCAGTACAAGAATAATAATCGGAACTACTGAAAAAAAAGATTCCTTGAACTTCGCAAATAATAGTTTTAGCACTAAGTCACCTCAACCTTCTTAGATATTATCGTTAGCCGTATTTCATTTTTTTAAGCTTTCCATATTTAATTCTTTTCACCTTCCGATGAAGATTAAAAAATATACAATCATGCATAAAAGCACAAAAAAGAAATAACCGGTAGGAATATACCGCTTGCGTTGAGTTTTTAAACTCTTAGCTTTATTTTTCCAATATTTAGTTTATTTTTACATATTCAGTCCGGGAATTTTTTTGCATAAAATAAACAGCCGTCTTATTATAACAGGTTTTTAGGAATAATTAAAAGCCCTTTTTCTTTATAATGTAATACAATGCCTTAAATCAAATAAATTGCGTCTATTGCGCAAAAGGAAGGAGCACATGCCATGGCGAATGTGAGAGTTAGCCTGCAACCCCTGGTTCAAATGATAAATCTACCCACAGTTTTAAAGACAGCAACATTTCCCGGTGATACGGCGGAGAGGCTGTTCGTCGCCACTCAGGTGGGAGAAATTTTCTACATAGACAACGGAAATATAGAAACATTTTTGGATATTCGCCAGCGAATTATAAGGCTGGGCACTTTCGGCGGTTACGATGAACGGGGGCTGTTGGGTCTTGCTTTTCATCCCGAGTTCAACCGAAACGGTCTGTTCTATATCCATTATTCCGTGGCGGGATCCCAGGGTCCGGGAGCTCTTCCGGGCCCCTTTCGCCCGGACCCGTGCAATACGGAGAGTTTGAACCTAAGCTGGACCGATCGGGAAACGTTATATGATCACATCGATACCGTGGAAGAATGGGTTTTGGGACCTGGCGGTCAACCGGAAAAGCTGCGGACCCTGCTCAATTTAAGAAGACCTTTTGCCAATCACAACGGGGTGAACAGCCTGAACTTCTCACCGGAAAGCGGTAGGCTGGTATTGACCACCGGTGATGGCGGATCGGGCTATGATCCTTTCAATCTCGCCCAGGACGATATGGAAATTGCGGGCAAAGTAATTGAAATCGACGTTACCATGGAAACATTTACCGGTAACCCGCCTGTGGTCACCCGCTTTAACGAGCTTCCCCGACCGGTTCTGGAAACCCTTACGGTTGTCGTTAAAGGTGTACGCAATATTCCCGGCATCGCCTATCAGAGAATAGAAGATCAATATATTAAATATATAGGGAATGTGGGTCAGGACCTGGTAGAATCAATCTATTCATTTACCGGATATGGCCCGGTTCCTGCCTCACAACTCATTCAATCTGCTTTGCCGCCCCCGCCGGAATCCGGATCCGGCAGGGAAAAGCTTGTTAATCTCGGTTGGCGAGGTTGGGAAGGCATATTCCCTTCTCCTGTTATTGCCCAGTGCCCCGGCAATCCCGCACTGAACGAAAAGACTTTCGCCTATTACGATGAGGCGGTTATTACTTCTTCCCGGCGCATTTTGCCCCTCATAAGCTATTTTCACCAAGATCCCCGTCCCGATAAATTTTCCGGAACTGCCCTCACGGGGGTTCAACCGTATGCAGGGAATGCAATCCCGGGTTTGACGGGAAAAATTGTGTTTACCGACTTTGTCCGGCGCGGGGGCTCTCAACGCCAAGGGGTTTTGGCATATACCGAAATCCGAACCGAATGTAAGCAGAATGATTACTATGTAATCGAAGTAGATCACGATTTCGGACCCCAGTCTGCATACTATGTAAGCCTGGGAACCAACTCCGATCAAACCAGGCTTTTCCTGGGAGTCTACGGTTCCGCAAATGTGACGGATTTTAACAAGGGAATCGTTTTTGAAATCGTACCATAACGGCAATTGGCAATAACGAAAAAACAGTTACGGATCTGTAAAAAATATGGCCGCCTGAACTGTGATTCCAGGCGGCCGTGTCGACTTGCTCTATTTACGATCTTTTAATACGTTCTTTCCCTCTTCAATGATGGTCTCAATGCTCTTTTTATAATCCTCCAGGGTGCTAATCCAATTCTCGAGGCATTCAAAACCTTTTTCCGTTATCATATAGTTCTTCTTTGCCGGACCGGATTTTTCAGTAATCCATTCGAATCGTATCATTTCCCTGTCCTCAAGGGTCTTCAAGGCGCGATAAACCCCGGTGTTGTCAACCCTCTCATCAACGAACAAGTTTTTTCTCTCAAGTTCTTGTATGATCGAATAACCGTGCATGCTCTGCTTGGCAAGGATGATCAAGATGTTTGGTTGAATCAGTTTATCGAGATTATACCCCCTGCAGGAGCATTTCTCGCTGGCATCTATTTGATTTTGTCTGCTATTGGCCATTTGCATCACCTCTTTATGAGAATACATGCAAAACACCCCAAAGTCAATACGCTCAAAAATCAAAAGGGACAGTCCCTTTTTATTTTTTGAAGCACTTCTTCCCGGAAAAATTTATGCGCTGCCTCCGGGGCTATATTGTATATTTCCCCGTCGAGAATTACTGTCACTCCCGCCTGAAGACAACTCCTCATACAGAAGCTAGCTCGCCTTTACACCGGCTCTGTCATGCAGACCATGTTCTTCAATCAGCTGCTGAAAAGTCTGAATGATATTGTAAGCTCCTTTCAGGTGGCAGGAAGTTCCGATGCATACGCTGATTTCCGTCATACCACTCACCTCCTATTCACCCTTTTTTGAGTAACTTGTATGCAGAAGATCGTGTACACGATTCTTCAGCACGCCATTGTACATTTCCAGAACCAGTATGTTTTCCTCGCTCCTCTTGATGCTGCACATTTTGTCCGTGGCATAAAGCCCGGCACCCCGCTGCTTTTTCGTCTCGGGCAATGCGAAAGGCTGACCTGCGCCGCATACACACCCGCCGGGACACGCCATCACTTCCACGAAATCGTAATGCTCGCCTGCCTTCATTCTTTCGATGAGCTCCTTTGCGTTGCGCAAGCCGCTTACTATGGCAATTTTCAGTTTGCGGTCGCCATAGGGAATAATCGTCTCTTTAACGCCTTCCATGCCCCGAACACCTTGGTAGGTAATTGCGGCCAGGGCGGTTTTTGATTTGTCCGATGGAATTCGCCGCAAAACAGCCTCGGTCACTCCTCCAGTAACTCCGAATATTACCCCTGCGCCCGTTGCTGCTCCGAAGGGCATGTCCACAGCCTCCGGCTCAACCTCGGAAAATATAATGCCTGATTCTTTTATCATCTGAATGAGTTCCTGGGTGGTTATAACCGCATCCACGGGGTTTTTCCCGTCAAGCATAAATTCTTCCCGGGTGGCCTCAAATTTCTTTGCAGTGCAAGGCATAACGGCTACATGATAATGCTTTCTCGACGAAGTCTTGTTCTGCTCGTGAATCACCGAAGCGAACATTTCCATCGGCGAGCGGCAAGTGGATAGGTTTTCCAGCAGCTCGGGATAGTTTTTCTCGCAATACTGTACCCAGGCAGGGCAACAGGATGTAAAGAGCGGCATATTCTCCTGATCTCCTTCAAGCCGCTTTAAAAACTCATTTGCTTCCTCCAGAACAGTCAAATCCGCCCCCGTGGAAGTATCGTACACTTCTTCAAATCCCATCCGGTGGAGAACGGCTACGATTTTCCCCATAGCGTTTTCTCCATCATTCATGCCCAGCTCTTTGCCCAAAGCAACTCGCACCGCAGGAGCGATCTGGGCGGTAACCTTCGTATCTTTATCGTCAAGGGCCTTCCATATCCTGTGATAATCATATTTAACCACTATGGCGCCTGTGGGACATACCGCCGCGCACTGCCCGCAGCCCACGCAGGGCGAATCGGCTATAGGCCTCTCAAAAGCGCAGCTTATGGTCATTTTTGACCCTCGGTAGGCGAAATCGATGGCTCCCACACTCTGCACTTCGTTACACATCCGTACGCAGTCTCCGCAAAGTATGCACTTGTTCGCATCCTTTGTTATACACACAGAGGAATCGTCGATTTTAGGTTCAGCGGCGGTGTTGGGAAATCGAACTTCATCGATTCCAAATCGCATTGCCAGATCCTGAAGCGTGCATTTGCCGTTGTTGCCGCAAGTGGTACAGTCCCGGCAGTGATTGGAAAGTAGAAGCTCAAGGATGTTCCTGCGATATTTGCGCAGCCGCTCCGTGTTGGTGCGAATCTCCATGCCTGCCTTGGGCACCGTGGAACAAGCCGCTTCTATCTGCCCCCACTGGTTTTCCACCACGCACATGCGACATGCGCCGTAGATGGAAAGTTCCGAATGATAGCAGAATGTAGACATTTTGATGTTCACTTTGCGGATGAGCTCGAGAAGGTTCTTCTCTCCATTTATTTCAACGGGCATCCCGTCAATTACCATTACATTATTCAAGTTTCCCATAGTATCAACCCTCCTTGATGACGCTGAACGGGCAAGTCTGAATGCATGCTCCGCATTTTATGCATTTTCCCTGATCTATTGAAAAAGGCTTTCTTACCTCCCCGCTTATCGCATCGACGGGACAGCTCTTTGTACATTTTGTACAGCCCTTACACAGGGTTTCATCGATTACAATCTTCTTCAGTTTGCTGCAGGCGCCGGCAGGGCAGCGCTTTTCCCGGATGTGCGCCTCATATTCATCTCTAAAGTATTCAATCGTACTGATAACGAGCAGGGACGCTGTTTTTCCCAGTCCGCATAGAGATGTGGCGGACACGGTGTCCGCAAGCTCCAGGAGAAGCTCTATATCTCCCTCTTCGCCTTGTCCGGACACGATGCGCTCCAAAATGGCCAGCATTCTTTTGGTTCCCTCTCGGCAGGGCACGCATTTCCCGCAGGATTCGTTCTGGGTAAAGTTCATGAAAAACCTGGCCACTTCTACCATGCAATTTTTATCGTCCATGACCACCAGACCGCCGGAACCGATCATAGCGCCTGCTTTTTTAAGGGAATCAAAACCTAAGGGCAAGTCCAGATGCTTTTCGGTAAGGCATCCGCCGGAAGGCCCGCCGATCTGCACCCCTTTAAAGCTGCCCCCGTCCCGCATGCCGCCTCCGATATCGAAGATAACCTCTCGGAGAGTTGTCCCCATGGGGACTTCAATCAAACCTGTGTTCACAATATTGCCCGTCAGAGCAAAGGCCTTTGTCCCCGGATTCTTTTCGCTGCCGGTGGATCGATACCAATTCACGCCGTTCTTTATGATTAGCGGTATGTTTGCGAAAGTTTCCATATTGTTCAAAACCGTCGGCTTATCGAAAAGCCCGTGCTCCACCGTCCGTGGCGGTTTCACCCTGGGAAATCCACGCTTGCCTTCGATGGAAGCCGTCAGTGCGGACCCTTCTCCGCAGACAAAGGCGCCAGCTCCCTGGTTTATATGTAAATGGAAGTTGAAATCCGTACCGAGAATTCCGTCTCCCAGCAACCCCATTTCTTCCGCCTGGGCAATGGCCGACTTAAGGCGATTGACAGCCAAGGGATATTCTGCCCGCACATAGATATATCCCTGATCCGCTCCGCAAGCCAGCCCGGCAATCATCATGCCCTCCAGAACGCTATGAGGATCCCCCTCCATGATGCTTCGATCCATAAATGCGCCCGGATCTCCTTCGTCGCCGTTGCATACTACGTATTTTTGAGGCTCTTTCTGGGCCTTCACCTGAGCCCACTTGCGTCCTGCCGGAAAACCGCCTCCGCCCCTTCCCCGCAGTTCGGATTCCGTCACTTCGTCGATTATTTCGTCCCGGGTCATATCGAAGAGGGCCTTTTCAAAAGCGCTGTATCCGCATACGGCAAGATATTCCTTAATGGATGTGGCATCGATCTGCCCGCAATGGCGCAAGACATGCCTTGTCTGCTTTTTATAAAAGGGAATGTCATCCTGCTTTTTACATATTTCTCCGTTTCTCTTATAGGCAAGGCGCTCTATATGCTCGCCTTTCACCACGGTCTCCTCGACGATCTCTTCGCAATCCGACAGGGCAACTTTTACATACAGCCATCCCTGGGGCTCGATCTTGACAAGAGGACCCATTTCACAGAAGCCGTGACAACCGCTTCTCTTAATGCCCACAGCAGGATTGTGAGACGCCTCTTCTAATTCTATGGAACATGGGATTCCCCGTTGCTTTATGAGCTGTTTCAGGCATTCAAATATTTCAAGCGTACCGCTGGCCACGCACCCTGTCCCTGCGCAGACGAGAATTTTGGTCTTTTGGGATTCCAGAGTTTTTGCATAGACACGGCGGATATTATTAAGGTCTTCTCTCGATCTAAGCATTCAAACTTTCCTCCTCTAGTTGTTTTAGTAGTTCAGATGCCTTGTCCGGCGTCATGACGGGATAAACCTTATCGTTTACCGTCAATACAGGGGCAAGGCCGCAGGCTCCCAGGCAGGAAACGGTTTCCACCGTGAATTTCAAATCATCCGTTGTTTTTTTGCCCTCGGAAAGCTTCAGATCTGAACGAAGGCGTTCCAGGATAGGAATGCTTCTTCGGACGTGGCATGCAGTTCCGTCACAGACCTTGATTACATACTTGCCTTTTGGTTCCAAAGAAAAGTTCTCATAAAAGGTTGCAACGCTGTATATACTCGCTTCGCTTACGCCGAGGCGCTTTGCGATATGCGGAAAAATCTCTTCAGGCAAATAGCGGTATTTCTCTTGCGCTTCCTGTAAAATTGCTATGACGGAGCTGGGCTTCGTCCCCTGCTACCAGCTTTTGAAGGAAC
>DGEG01000102.1:0-10289 GCA_002385825.1 Firmicutes bacterium UBA3932
GGGCAAGACTACTAAAAACGGATAATGACAGGCAAACACCACATGTTGGGCGGTGATTGCCCCACGGTTGGTGGTTAAAATGCTTTTTTCCGATTCCTGGGGAGCCGTTGCGCTCCCTCTCAGCTGCATATCCAGAACCCTGGTGTCTTCATAGATCTTGAGCCCCTGGGCCATGGCCTTGAGGAATTTTAACGGATGATACTGGGCCTGCCCGTCAAACCTCAAAGCAGCCTCCGCGATAAACGGCAATCCCCATCCGTTTTCTGCGGTCATTTCCCAGCTTTGCAGCACTGCGTTGGGAATGCCGAGTTTAGTTGCCGCCTCCGACTCCTTTTCGAGCTGCTTGACCTTGTCCTTTTGCAAAGTATAAAGGTAGGCAGGTTTATCCTCTAACTGACAATCGATGGCCTTCTCCTGAACGAACTTCCTGAAAAAATCGATGGCCCGCTGGTTGGCGACGGCATATTGACGCGCTTTTTCCATCCCAAAATCAGAGATCAGCCTGTCATAAATCAAATTGTGTTGGGATGTGATCTTAGCGGTAGTATACCTGGTGACGCCGCTGCCGATGCGATTGGATTCGAGCACGATGGTGTCGACGCCCTTTTGCTGCAACATGTACGCTGTAAGAACGCCTGCAAGCCCTGCTCCGATCACTACCGCCTCCACCTCTATAGATTCCTCGACTTGTAAGGCCTCTCTTTTGTCGATCTGGCAGGTGGCTGTCCACAGAGATTCTCTCGGTGTGTAACTCCGAGGTTTCTCCCGCATCACTTCATCCGAACTCGCTTTTTTCTCTTCATTTGTGTCTATACTTTCCCTATCTGTGTCTGCATTTTTTCTATTTACGCCCATTTTTTACCTCACCTCCGCATGAAACTTTTTCCATGCCCATAGGTTTACCATTTTAAGGAGGTTTATGCTTACGATATGCGGCCGGTATAGTAACAACGCTTACAGTTTAAAAAACCTAACGCACCAGCTTGTCGGAACGCCACAATCTGTTTCGACATATACTGGTATAACAGCGAAGGGAGGTTGGTAGTATGCCTATAATCCCATTTATTATAGGTGTTGCAGTAGGCCATTGCTGCGGCAGCTGCTGTGACTTTAACAAAAGAAGCCGATGCTGTACCAGACACCATTGCTGCTTCTTCTAAAAGCAGTTTATAAATAATAAGGGGCGGCCTCCTGCCGCCCTAACTTGTGTATTTGGTGTCTGTATTTGGTGTCTGACACTTTTTACAAACTTGTGCTCCCTGCGAAATATGGGGCGGCCTCCTACCGCCCCAACTTTTTATAACTTTCCATACAATGTAAAATACAGTACCTGCTTTTGTTCCGAATCAGCAAATATAATTAAGAATACAAAAAAAATTGACTTTGCGAAGAAGTCAACTTTTTGGCAAATTCGCTATTTTTAGTTGATTTAGTTCAATAAAATGCTCTTTTTTCCCTTTTAAGGCCAAAAAATCAACTAGAATTTTTTTAAAACGCTAAAATTAGTTAACGTTAAGATATTTCCCTATTACTAATATCTTTCTGTTATTTCCCGGATGGGTTGGCTGATTGGGTTGCATCTTCCCCTTCTGCCCCCGCGGTCGTCTGCGTTTCCTCCGATGCCCTCTGTTCCTCCGATGGGGCGTCCTGCTTCAACGCTTCGAGCTCTGCCAAAACCCGGCTCAGCTTCTCTTTTAACTCTCTGTTTTCACTTTCCAAAGAGGTCGCCGTCTTCTTTTCGGCGCGAATGCCGGCCATTAGCTTAACCTGTTTTACCAGGCTCAGGAGCAGCACTATTAGCGCTCCGATTATAGCCGCTATCAGTACGATTAAAGCCTGAGAGATGCTAACTTCCCATTTCAGGAATTGCACATCCACAGCCGCCGCATTTTGAATCGCGAAAACTGCCACCACCAGCGCAAAGAGCAGTGATAATACAAACTTCCAGCTCATTTTCCAACCCTCTCATTCTTTCGCGGACTACTAATATCATTAATTTATACTACTGATACCCGTCCTCATCCGGTTTATTCACCGGCCAAATTCAAATCTGTCACATATTTTTCACTCGAACGAACCGGAATCGGAGGAATCGGCTCAGATTGAATCGCCCTCAGAACCTGGAGCGGAATCAGGCCCGATCGAGTCACTCCCGGAGGAATCCGGTTTCGACTCCGAATCGGGCTCAGGCTCTATCCGATTAAATGAGATCTTGTAGGACTTCTTGTCAAGTCCGTCAGAAGACATAATTGTAAATTCCAATTCATTTACTTCCGGTCCAATGGTCAGAACTATCTTAGCTCCCGATGCGACCGGCTCGTCTTCTCCTTTTATTATAATCGTTGCGTCATCCTCTTTTGCATTAATAACCAGCTCTATCTCTACCCAATCTTTAACGATACTGTAAGGAGTTCCCGATGCCGGATTGTAAGACACTCCATTTATAGTCATGCTGTCAAGATCTGCACTTCCGGCTTCCTTGACCGCAACTTTATACGTTACGCTTCGCTTGCCTTCCTCCTGCACGACAACAGTAATTGTTGCCTTGCCTTCGGCATCCAAAGAAATATCCTTCTCGATTGTTCTATCACCGTTTATCATCACAGGAAGAGGCCCGGAAAAGAGAGAACCCTCCGGTTCCGCTTTTACTCTTACAAATTTAGTTCCGTTAGGCACAACTTTCGTACCGTAATCCGTCTTATCCGAGTCGAATCCGGTGAGAACATTGGAAGTCCCCGTGCCAGGCACCACCTCAAGGGACTTCAGTTTCAAGGGCTCCGTCCTTACCGATTTGCTGACCACGGAAGACGCGTTGTTGTTTCCGTCATACAATACGGCGAAGACCTTGTACTCCGTATCTCTGAATATTTTGTCTCCCGACAGTGTCAAAGTTGCTGCTTTTCCGGCAGTCACCGACGCATTTACCGCTGCGATAGCCGTATTCCCCGACGCATCCTTGCCTTCTTTAATCCGTGCGGCGGTAGGCGCGCTTGCATTGCTGTCAAGCAGCACAGCATAGATCTTGCCGCTTACATTAGGAGTAGCCTTGAAAACCACAGACTGATCACCGGGTTCGGTGCTGTAGTTGCTCAGCACAGGCGTCCCCGCCGTGGTCCAACTGGCGCTTGAAGCCGGCACGGTTTCCCCGTCCGACGTCTTCAGCTTTGAACCTCGGATTTCCACGGTATATTTTGTATTGAGGTCCAGGCTGTAATCATTGGCTAAGGTTATGGTAATCTTGGTTTTATTGCTGTCAATGGAAACGCTGTAGTCCGAAGTGCTTACGTTTTTGCCCGCCCTTTTAAAATAAACCACATCGCTTTTCAGGTAACTGTCATTTGTGGAAATGGTGCTCCCACTATACTTCTTCACAGCCTCGGAAAATGTGATGGTGAAACGCCTTGTGTTCACCGGCACACCCGTTGCTCCGTCCGCCGGCGAGTAAGTCACCACCAGCTTTTCAGTCTTTGTTCCCGTAGTAAAATAGAAGGTCTCTCCTTCGTTCTCATTACCGTCGGCTTCAATCATGGAGCCAGCTTTCACGATGACATAATACCGGGTTTTTTCCTCCAGAAGCGACTTAGGCGTAAGGGTCATCACCGTTTTGGCAGAATTAATGGTTGCCGTATAATCCACTTTGCTCCCGCTGGAAGAGCCCTTCCGAATGGTGACTATGTCAGGAATCTCCGAATTAGTAATGGAACTGCCGTCCTCTTCCCTCATGGCAGAGTTAAAAGTGAGGGTAATTTTAGTGTCCAGATAAACACCGGTCTCGCCGTGGGGCGGATCGATAGTTATGGTAAGCTCCGGATCTTTGTGAGTGGGTGTTTCACCGCCGGAGTGAATTGTCCATTTCTTCGGCTTGGTCTCGTATGTCACGCCCTTTGCGTATACATCCATTTTGGAAATTGTACCTGTTCCGTGGAAATACGACTCTCCGTAGACGTTAACCTGGCTCACGGTGGCTTTGCTATCTACCGTAATGTCGGACCTGCGCCCCGAACTGCTCACATCAAGAGTGGTAATAGTTCCGGAAATCAGCCGCAACTCAGCGGAGGAGCCGTCAATGGAAACATAAGGGAAGTTTCCCTGGAGGGTGCCTGTCGCGGAGGAAGTAAAGCTGACCCGCTCAAAGCCTGGCCCGAAGGCGCCGCCGGCAAGGCTTGTGGTCTGAAGGGTGAAATCCCTGGAACCTTGTGTATTTAATATTGCCGTTTCGCCTTTTGCGATCAATCTGACGGAATCCGCCGACCGGTCCACCACCGCGTTGGCAATCCGGGAATTGTTCACGGTAATGGAATCATCGCCGCCGCCCTGAACAATGAGCTTGCCCAGGATAACGCAGTTCTCAATTGTGGCATCCCCGTCGTCCAAATCCTTGTGAATGGTCACATTGTTGGAATAAATCCTGCCGGAAAGCTTCGTCCCGTCCTTTTTAACCACAGGATCGGAAGTGACAATGGTCTCTTTTAGTACGATATCGCTGATAATCTTTGCTGCCTGCGCTCTGGTAAGGGAGTCTAAGGGGTGAATCATTCCGTCGGTATATCCGGAAATGTAGCCTTTCCCGCACACTTTGGACATAGCCGTGTATGCCCAGTCCGCAATGGACCGGTAATCGGCAAACCGGCTCAAGTTCGCGCTGTATCCGTAGGTGGGTACGATTCTGGCCAGCATCACCGCAGCTTCCTGACGGGTGATCTTGTTATTGGGCCTGAATGTGCCGTCATCAAAACCGCTGACAAAGCCGGCAGTCACGGCTTTGGCCACATCGCCATAATACCAGGCCCCGCTGGAAACGTCACTGAAATTAATTTTTCCTGTGGACGTGTTGCCAAGCGCACGGTTTATCATACTGATGAATTCAGCTCGGGAGACTTTCTCATCGGGAAGGAATCTGCCATCCGTATAGCCTTTGATGATTCCTTGAGCCACCGCCCTTTCAATGTACTGCTCCGCCCAGTGGCCTCTGATGTCCTTGAAACTGGACGCGCCGTAGCTTTCTGTCCCGGCGGGGAAAACCAAAAAAACGAGGGCTACTACCAATGCTAGACAGCCCAACTTCTTAAACAATTTGAACCCCAAACTATTTACCCCCTTTATATCACTGTGCTTTGATGCTTGCTAAATAAAATAGTATGGTTCTTCCTGGTAATATTTTGTGTTCAATAGGACGCAACCCGGAGCACCTTTCATTTTCATTGCCAATTTTTCATGGTCAATATTGTCAATGCGGCGCGGCCGTTCTTGCAGTGGACACGTCCAGTGGGACATAGGCACCGGAACAGGTGCTGTTCGTTTTTAACAGCACACCCATCCTCCGCGTTATAGCCCTCCCGTCGCAGATAATGCAACAAGGTGCGACCTAGAACCTAGATAATGCAACAAAATGCGACCTATTGACATATCCAATCGCTAGTAAGACGCGATTTCTCCTTATTATGTTTCAATCATATCCTATCCTGGATCAAAAATCCATTATCTCTTTACTAATATTTCCAAAACCTCCGGCCAATGCCCTTTGGCACCGAACCGGAGGTTTGCCCAAATCACGAGTTACCATTGCCGATCGATTTGCATATTCCAATCAATTAATATACTCTTCGTCCTTAATATAATCTTCTTCCGGTCCCAGATATAGCACCCTGGTCTCGCATTCTACCACCACTTCGTCCCGTTGATTGCGGCATTGCACCTGCATATCCAATATGTCCCGCTCCTCGTCAATCGCTTTGATAGTTGCCGTTGCCGTGATCTCATCTCCGATAAATACCGGCTTCGTGCAGACGAAACTCATGGTAATAAAAACGGCTCCCGCTCCTGGCAGCTTCATCCCGATCAACTTTGATGTAAGCGCCTCACAGACCAAACTGTGGGCAATCCTTCCTTTGAAACGCGTCTTTTCCGCATAGTCCTTGGAAGTATGGATTGGGTTGTAATCGCCGCTGAAATCTGCGGTCTCATAGATAAGCTTTTCCGTAACAGTTATGGTTTCTTCCGCGCTCTGCCCCACATAGAATTTGCTGACTTTACTCATTTATGATTCACCTCCCTCGCCCGTTACTAATAACCGCTCCTTATTAAACATCGATCACAAAAATATTTGGTATAGTTCTGATAACCGTTTTTGGGGATTTGGAAACAAAAAATCAAAAGGGACAGTCCCTTTTGATTTTCGGTTCTTTGAAGTGCCCTTAATGACTTGAAAATCTCTTTTTATAAAACACATAGACGAGAATAATAAACAACAATATGAGAACCGCCAGGGCAAACTTGGCATATACGTCCAGATAATCCGTGATTTTCATCCAGGATTCGCCCGCCAACAACCCCACATACACCAGAGCGAAATTCCAGATCAATGACCCTGCTCCGGTGAGAAGAAAGAACTTCCCCATGTTCATGCGGGCTATTCCGGCAGGAATGGAAATCAGGCTTCGCACGATTGGAATGAAGCGGCAAAAGAACACTGTCGATGAACCCTTCCGGGAAAACCAGCTTACAGCCCGGTTCACATCGTTGGGATTGAAATGAAGCGCCTTTCCTATACTGCCTTCCACCCAATGCTTGAGACGATCGGGGTTGAACCAGCGCCCAACTCCGTAAAGTACCGTGGCGCCAACCAGGGAACCGGCTGTTGCGGAGGCCACAACTCCCAAGACCCTCATGGATGTATAAGTTGTGAGAAACCCGCTGAATGTCAAAATGACCTCCGACGGAATCGGGGGAAAGATGGTTTCAATCGCAATGAGCAGAAAGACACCGGTATATCCGAACTGATTGACGAGTTCTGTCATCCATTCCTGCATGATATCACCTATTACCGTTTGGTTTCATTATTGAGAATATGCCGGCGAATGTCAAGGACAGCTGTTGGTTACGTTCATATAAATGTCAATAAGGCGCTGTTGCCATGCGCGGATAAATGTCAATGAGACGCTGTTGCTATGCGCGGATAAATGTCAATAAATCATTGTTAGAAACGCGCAGATAAATGCCATAAAACTCTGTTAGAGATGGCAGTAAAATCTTATGAAGCACTGTTTGTTTTGTATTTCTGCAGAATATTCATTGTGGCGCCCGTCAAAATCAGCACAATACCGATGATCGAATGCAACTCCATGGGTTCGCGCAGAATGATCACCGCCAATGTGGGCGCTATGGCTGCTTTAATCAGGAAAGCAACGGATCCGGTAGTGGCGTTTGACTCGGCGATGGCTTGGAAGTAAAACAAGTAAGCCAGCCCGGTGACAAACACGCTGAGGTAGAGAACGATCCAGATGTTTTCCGGCCAAACCCCCGCAACCACAGGCTTATCTATAATCAGCAGGATTACCAACAGTACCAGGGAGCCGAGGATGAAGCTGATGCTTGTCTGGGCCATAGATCCGATTTTTCCCACGCTGATTTTCCCCATTACGCTGTAGAGTCCAAAAAGTGCTGCGCCGCCCAAAACCAGCAGGATGCCTTCCACCGTGTTTCCTTCCTGCATGTTAAATGGGTTCACCATAAACAGAATTCCCGTCAAGCTGAGCAGAAGCGCAATTACGTTATAACGGTTCATCTTTTCGTGGATGAGGAAATGCGCGAAAAACATTGTGAACAAGGGGTTGACACACATAATGAGGGCCGCCGTGGCTGCATTGGCTTTCATCACGCCTAACTGGAACAGCACCATGCTCATTGGGATGCAGATGATGCCCAGAATCAGCATGTACAGGTAATCTTTGAAATTGATTTTGATTTCTTTGCGCTTGATTTCAGACAATGCAAAGGGCAGCAACAGAAGGCCTCCCACCATGAAGCGCAAAAATGTAAGCTGCATCTGATCCAGCTTACTGCCCGCAAGCTTTAGGGAAATCTCCATAGTGCCAAAAAAAAATGCTGCCAAAAATATATACAGTGCTACTTTTTTCATCTATACCCTTATCCTTTTCTTTAGTTCTTGCCTTCTATTCTAATCCTTGGTTTTGTCCCTGCCTTTTATTTCTTCCCTGCGCCGCAACGCCCGAAACAATCTCAAGCTATTTTGGAGAGATATTTCGACAACACCCACGCGCAGTATTATATCACATCTTATCATTTTGTGTCTGCATTCGGTGTCCTGTATTCGGTGTCTGACACCTTTTGCAACTTGTTGAATTCGGTGTCTGGCACTTTTTACAGCACTTTTTACAAATACCGACCTAAAATCCGCAAAAAAGACCAGAGGAGAGTTGTAAATCCGCCGCTATTTGCGGCCTGATACTCGGTTCCTTCCTCTCCTCTGTCTCTCCGGATTGCACGGGCTACCTGTAAACCAGTCTCAGGACCATGCCCGGCCAGATCACGTCCGGATTCGCGATCTGGGCGTTTTGTGCAATAACATCTCTGTAATTTAATCGAAAACGATTTGCGATAGCATATATGGAATCTCCGGGCTGAACGATGTATTCGATATATGTGCCGCTGGGCAATTCGGGCTCGGGCCTTCCCGGAATAGTCAACATTATTCCCGGCCCAAGGGGTACGGAGTTTAAAATAGGATTTGCCGCCACCAATGCCTCCGGCGTCACTCCAAATCGTGAAGCAATAGTATTCATCGACTCCCAAGTTTCCCATGGTTGTACTATATATCTCACAAAACCAACTCCTTTACGTGTTATACCATATAATATTCCATGCAAATTTTTTTGTTCCAAAAGCCGTCCTGCATCTGTTAGACTGTCCATCATAATGTCTGTTTAAATACCTGTAGGCAACTATTGGTATCTCTACCGGAGCATGTCCCCCTCAAAAGACACATAATTCCCCGCAACTGATAATAAAGTTGTAAAAAGTGTCAGACACCAAATACAAAACGCCCAAGACACATAATTGCGCGCAGGATTATATTAAAGGAAGGAATACAAATGCAGGAATTCCATGACTTTGTTACTGTTATTAACGAGTTCATTTGGGGGCCGCCTCTCCTCATCTTGTTGTTTGGAACCCACTTGTTCCTTACATTTCGTCTCCGTTTCATCCAGCGATTCACTCTGTTAGGAATCAAACTGTCGTTTACAAAGGACAGGGGCGGAGAAGGGGATGTGAGCCAATTTGGCGCTTTAGCCACAGCGCTTGCTGCAACCAGCGGTACCGGCAATATCGTGGGTGTAGCCACCGCCATTACTCTGGGCGGTCCCGGTGCCGTTTTCTGGATGTGGATTACCGGTGTTTTTGGAATCGCGACAAAATACGCAGAGGCTCTTCTTTCCGTGAAATATCGTGTGAAAACCTCTGATGGAACAATGCTGGGCGGCCCGATGTACGCATTGGAACGAGGTTTGGGCATGAAAAGCCTGGCCGTGGCGTTTTGCATTTTTACCGCTTTCGCGTCTTTTGGCATTGGCAACATGACCCAGGCCAATTCCATTGCTGCGCTGGCCCATAAGACTTTCGGTTTGTCTCCGTTTATTACAGGAATCATCATGATGCTTCTTACCGGATTTGTTATTCTCGGTGGGATTAAGTCCATTGCTGGTGTTTGCGAGAAACTGATTCCATTTATGTGCGTTTTTTATATAGTAGGTTGTCTGATTATTTTGTACATGAACTGGCCTTTTGTGATTCCTGCCGTAAAACTGATTATCCATGATGCCTTCTCGCCCCGGGCGGCAGGCGGGGGGTTTATCGGCGCTTCTGTTATGGCAGCCGCCCGTTACGGAATTGCTCGAGGGCTATTTACCAATGAATCCGGTTTAGGCTCCGCTGCCATTGTGGCTGCGGCCGCGCAAACGAAAAACCCGGTTCGCCAGGCTTTGGTCTCCGCCACCGGCACTTTCTGGGATACGGTGGTGATTTGTCTGATGACCGGATTAGTGTTGGTGAGCACAATTATGAAATTTCCGGAAATCTCAGAGGGGTTGAACGGCGCAGAATTAACCAATGCAGCCTTTGATCAGATACCTGTTGTCGGGCCTTTTGTATTGACGGTGGGCCTTTTTACATTTGTCTATTCCACAATATTGGGGTGGTCTTACTACGGCGAACGGGCCGTAGAGTATTTGACGGGAAAAAAAGGAATTCCTCCCTATCGATATCTGTTTACGCTTTTCGTTTTCCTTGGCTCCATAGCCTCAATGCCACTTGTTTGGGATCTTTCGGATACAATGAACGCTATGATGGCCATCCCCAATCTGATTTCTCTGTTGCTATTAAGCGGAGTCATCGTCAAAGAAACCAGAAAATATCTCTGGGAAGGCAACCTGGACCGAACCTAACTTGCACTTGATGTCTTGTATTTGGTGTCTGTATTTGGTGTCTGACAC
>DGEG01000102.1:10419-10888 GCA_002385825.1 Firmicutes bacterium UBA3932
GTGTCTGACACCAAATACAACTTTTGCAGTTTTGCAGGGAATAAAATGCTAATTTAGGCGAACCCTATAATGGGAGGTGTCAAAAATGCAAAAAAACAATATCGCAGATCTTTCACAAGAGGCTTTGGCAATTATCTCTGAAACTGAAAGCAAAATAACTTCTATCAACGGAAACAAAGTGATACTGGTAGCTTATTCGGCCGAAAGCTAAATCCAGTCACTATAAGCACTCATGGGATCAACCCGATGAGTGCTTTTTTCTTTCTGATTTGTCTTTGTGTAATTTTCGGTAATTGGTGTCTGACACTTTTTACAAGGAGATGTATTTGGTGTCTGACACCAAATACAGAAATTTTATGTTTCGGAGCGCAGGATTGAGCTACAGCGAGTACAAGCAAGAGCCGACAGGCAGGGGAGGATTAAATTGGATCACAAAAAGAGGGCGCCGTCTCTTATATACATCTCCGAG
>DGEG01000103.1:0-1592 GCA_002385825.1 Firmicutes bacterium UBA3932
TGATCTTGTCGGGCCGCTTGGTTGCCGCTGCTATTTCCGTAATTGAAAGTGAAGACGTGTTCGTAGCGATGATTACTTCAGGTCTCAAAAGCTCATCCAGTTCTGCGAAGAGAGCTTTTTTGGCTTCCATATCTTCGGTGGCCGCTTCGATGACCAGATCTGCATCCTTTATGATGGAAAGATCTGTGGAGCCTGTGATCCGCCCCATGATTTCAGCCTTCTGCTCAGGGGTTAATTTTTCCTTTTTAATAAGTCTGTCCAGATTCTTTTCGACGGTTGCAATTCCGTTGTCAACGGATGTCTGTCTTCTTGCGCGAAGCACGACTTCATAACCGTTTTGGGCCAACACTTGAATGATTCCCGCACCCATTGTACCGGTGCCTAATACACCTATTTTTTTCATATGACATCCTCCTATTTTTCTTTAAGGCTTTATTATCTCAACCGTAAATTATTGTATAATATTTTACGGGCTATTACCAGATACAAAATAGTCTGCCACAGGGTATTTGCCTTCGGGTAACTATTGTCAGCGTTCTTATTACAGTTTTTCCTTTGAGCTCCTTTGAGTTCGGGCCATAGCCTGGTCTCAGTCTTTATTTTACTTGACCCGCGTCTCAAGTTTTAATATGGCTTGCCCTCAAACCCCCGATGGCATTTGATTACCCGCTTTTATTAATCCCGGGCTGCTTCCTGAGAATTTTTATTTACCTTTAAACACCGGTTTTCTCTTCTCTAAGAATGCGCCCATTCCCTCTTTCTGGTCCTCTGTGCTGAAGCACTTTCCGAAGAGCTTTGCTTCAACCTCAATAGCTTCGTTCATATCATTGCACTCTAAGCCTTTTACGATGGCTTTCTTAGAATAGGCCACTGCAATCGGGGCATTTTTTGCGATCTTTCCTGCCAGTGCAAAGGCTTCGTCCAACAGGGATTCCTGTGGGACCACCTTGTTGACCAGACCGATGGCGGCTGCCTCGTCGGCATCGATAATCTCCCCTGTAAGGATCAGCTCCATGGCTTTTGCCTTGCCGACGAGCCGAGGTAGCCTCTGTGTTCCCGAGTAACCCGGCGTAATTCCCAGGCCTACCTCGGGCTGGCCAAATTTCGCCTTGGCCCCTGCAATGCGGATATCGCAAGCCATGGCCAGCTCGCAGCCGCCCCCAAGGGCATACCCGTTCACTGCCGCAATGACGGGCTTTTTCAGCGTCTCGATCTTGCGGAACACTTTTTGGCCGAGCCTGCCCCACTCGTAACCGCCTCTTTCATCCAACGGATGCATTCCGGCAATGTCGGCTCCCGCCACAAAGGCTTTTCCTTCTCCGGTTATAACCAGAACCAGGACTTCCGGATCCGCATCCGCTGCATCTACTGCCTTATCCAGATCCACCAGCACCTCTGCATTTAAAGCATTCAACGCCTCCGGCCGGTCAATCTTAATCAATCCGACCTGATCCTTCTTTTCAAACTTAACCATCGCCATAACTCTCATCCTTTCATCACTTTATTTGGTGTCCGTTGTATTTGGTGTCTGTATTTGGTGTCTGACACTTTTTACAACTTTGGTCCGAAAAAAAATTGCATTTGGTGTCTTG
>DGEG01000103.1:1830-4348 GCA_002385825.1 Firmicutes bacterium UBA3932
GGTGTCTTGCTTTTGGTGTCTGGCACCTTTTACAACTTAGATAATATTTTTCTCATTTCTGCTTTGTATTTCTCCACTCCCGGCTGGTCGAAGGGATTCACCCCTGCCAGGTACCCGGAAAGAGTGCAGGCCCTCTCAAAGAAATATACCAACTGACCAAAATAATAGGGAGTCATTGCCGGTACATCCACCCGAATCATGGGAATGCCGGCTTTTTGGTGGGCGGCCATCATTCCAAGAACCACAGCCCGGTTCACTTGATTCATGGAAAGTCCCGCAAGGGACTCGTCCGCACTCTCTGGAACAACCATATCCCTGGGTGGCGATTCTACATTCAAAATGGTTTCGAAGAAAATCTGATTTCCCTCTTGCAAGAATTGACCTAATGAGTGAAGATCCGTGGAAAGCTGCAGTGACGCCGGAAAAATTCCTTTTCCCTGCTTTCCCTCGCTCTCACCAAAAAGCTGCTTGAGCCATTCAGAAAAATACTCCATACCGGGCTCGCATATTTCGAAAATCTCAATCACCTTTCCCATTGAAAACAACAGGTTTCGCGCCGCCGCATACTGCGCCGCTCCATCCTCTTCAAAAGGCAGTGGATCCGAAATCTCCGCCGCACCTGAAAGCATTGCATCGATATCGATTCCTGCCACGCTGATAGGCAGAAGCCCCACCGGAGTTAAAACAGAATAACGCCCGCCGATATTTTCCGGAACCGCAAAACTCTCATAACCTTCCCGCTCCGCCTCCTGGCGAAGGGTTCCGCTCTTTGGATCCGTTATCGCATAAATCCTCTCGGCAGCTTTTTCTTTTCCGTATTTTTCGGCCAGTAAATCCTTTAACAGCGCGAAGGCGATGTTCGATTCTATAGTGGTTCCGGATTTGGAAATCACGCAGATGCAAACATCCTTGCCCTGAAGCTCCTCAAGCAACTTCGCATGGTATGTACCGCTGACGTTGTGCCCCGCATAATATACGGCAGGTCCCGCTCCTTTGTCTGCAAGCATTTCAATGGCGGCTCTGGCTCCAAGATAGGAACCCCCGATGCCGATTACAACAAAAGCATCGCATTTGTGCCGAATGGCTTCCGCAGTTTCTTTTATTCGCCGAAGTTCCTGTTTGTTAAATTCCTTCGGCAACCGGACCCAGCCTGTGAAATCTTCCCCAGGCGATTCCAACCGTTGTTGTCCCGCGGCCAAGTGGCTTTTCATGCTTTCAATCTGAACGAAACTCAACAAAGAACCGCCCAAGTCGATGCGAACTCGATTTGCTGCCGAACTATCTCTCATGATTGGCCTCCCCTTTTTCCGTAACTCAACCCTGAAAACCTCTGACTCGAGACTCGAATGACCGGAGTGCTGTGATATCAAACCGGAGCAACAGAGCTGCTGCTGTATTTGGTGTCTTGTATTTGGTGTCTGACACTTTTTACAACTTTTGTTGCATGAGGAATCTGTGCAAAATTTCAAGTAGTGCAGGATTATTTGCAAAAATATGTAACAACTGTGCAACCCTGCCATGCATTAATTGATTTTTTGCACACCTGCCATCGTTCAAAAATTGAACAATGCTAAATAGCCAATTTGCTGCACTGCACCTCCTGGAAATAATCCGGGAGGTGCAATTTTATAGTACTATTTTTTTCCGTTTCTCGCAACCCTTTCTAATTCCGCCTTCACCGCATCGCGGCCAACTTCTACGGTTTTATTCCCGTTCCAACGGCTTCACGGCGGGGCCGCTGATCACATCTCCATAAATATCGAACCGGGAGCCGTGGCATGGGCAATCCCAGCTTCGTTCCTCCGGATTCCAGGCCAGCTGACATCCCATATGCTGGCACTTGGTGGAAACTTTGTGCAGCCTGCCCTCTTCATCCCGGAAGACTCCGAGTTTTTCTCCCTTGTACTCCACCACGCCTCCGTGGCCACGTTTGATGTCTGCCGCCTCCTCCTCGGGAAACGAAAAAATCTCGCGGAGAAGGCCGCCGCCGATGGTCTTCACATCTTTCCAGAGCTCCTCTGCTGACACGGGAACCGTAAAGCGTTGAGGTGAGAATATATCCGCTCCCTCCGTGGCTATTTCAAAAGGTCTCCTCGTAATCATTGAAGAAATAATATCCGCCGCAATCATGGAGCTGGTCATTCCCCACTTCTGAAATCCGGTGGCCACATACCAGTTCGGCCTGTCGGCAGCATACTGACCGATGTACGGCACTCCGTCCAAAGGCATGCAGTCCTGGGTGGACCATGCATACCGCTCAGTGGATTCCGGAAACCACTCTTTCGCGGCAATCCTCAGGCTCTGATAATTTCCGCCCTTTTCGTTTTCACCCGTCCTGTGGCTGCCACCCGCCAGCAGCAGGAAATCCTTGTAATTTCGGAAAGACCAACCTTCTTGGTCGATAGAAAGATAGAGCCCGTTCACCTGAGGGCACCCTGCCAGGGCCAACACGTAAGCCCTGTCCTGGTATAAACGAGCGAAATAATAACCGGGCAAGACCTGTCTCTTATACACATCT
>DGEG01000002.1 GCA_002385825.1 Firmicutes bacterium UBA3932
TACACAAAATATTGGACTTGATCTGAACCTTAGATTGCCCTCCGCAATCTTCCTGACAGTATCCGCTATAAGACAGAGTGTTATTGAGATGGTTAGGCCAACCAATCCCCACAAAAAACATTCCCCCAAAAGGATGAGCGTCATGCCGGGCGGAGATAATCCACGCCACCGCGCCCATCCGTTCAGAAGGCTTGAGATAAACGGCCAGCTCCGCTGACTGTTTGTTAAAATGACAATCGCATCTCCCGTTTCAATCACTGCATGGAAATGGCTCATCCAGCCGGTTCCCTGCCCGCCGTGGGACACCGCGAGTTTTCCGTTCGAAAGTCCCTCAGTGTAATAGCCAAAGCCGTAGGCGTCAAATACCGCGCTATATATTCCAAGGCTTTTAGCCTGCGCGAAATAGAGTTGTTCAATGGAAGGGCGTGCAAGCACCCTCTGATCAGAAAAATTCGGCATCCCCGCGATGCAGAAACGGGCGATGTCCTCCGCTGAAGCGATTAATCCTCCTGAAGACCTTTCGGGGTATCGGTAGGGGGAAATCGGCTTACCCTCCAGTGTATATCCAAGGGGCGCAGAAGCCAGAGCTTCTTCACTCCATTCGAAATCCGAATGATACATGCCAAGTGGATAGAGGATCTCGTTTTTCATGTATTCCGCAAAGTCCCTTTCCGTAACCTCCTCAATAATAAGCTCCAGCAAGTTATACCCGACATTGGAATAAGAAAAGCCTTTTCCTGGCATTTGAAAAAGGATTGCCGAATGGGTCAGGCTTTCCTTGAGAGAAGGCATAGCCTCATCCGGTGAGTAGAGAGTAAAAACATCTCCAAGCGGCAATCCGGCAGTATGACAGAGGAGTTGCTTAACCGTCATACCATCCGGCGGGTAGTCTGAAGCAGGCAGCTTCCAGCCCTTGAGGTATCTTTCGGCAGGATCGTCCAGACTCAGCTTTCCTTCTTCTGCCAGCTTCAGCACAGCCCACGCTGTTACCGATTTGGATATGGATTAAACGCGCATGGGCATGTCTGCCGTCATTTTCTGTCCGGACTTTTGGTTGGCTTCGCCGTAGGCCGCCGTATATACAATCTGCCCGTCTCTAACAAGGGCAATATTTACTCCCGGTATTCCGTATAGCCCCATCAGCTTCGGAACTCTATAATCCAAAAAAGCTGTGAATTCTTCCGTCGGAGAATGAGCCCTTATTTTTCTTTCCGGCAAATATAAGGTGAGGGCAGCCGCGCCAAAGAAGCCGATGGCGAAGGCTGCGATTACCAGGATACTCGTGGTGCGCTTCATGACTTTTTATTTTTATACAGCATCAATACGGCTCCCAAAACCACGCCCACACCGGCACCAACGCAAAGCCATAAAATCAGATTTTGAAGCAGCGCGCCCAGCACAATACCAACTGCTGCGCATAGACCGATAGATGTGCCCATACTCCAGTAATTCGAACCCTTATACTTTTTCAATGTTATCCCTCCAATTCGCCTTAAAGCGTCTATTAAAGACTGCCTATATGCTTGATTTTGGCACTGCATTGTGGGGCTGTGCATAGGTCAACGGCAGTACCCACGCCCTTATTCCGCTATATATTATGTTTACTGTGGTATCTTATCATTTTTTAATATCATATATGCTTTCTACGGTAATACAGTCATCCATATTCTTTTCCCGCACATAAGAAAATGGTTCAATTTCATGTATGTCCTTGAGTCCGATAAGACATAGGTAGCGTTTCCCAATCCACCGCTTCTTCTGATTTTCGGTCAGCTTCAGCTGGGTCATATTTTCCTCAATAATCTTCTCAGATTCCTCCAAAGACAGCTTATCTGAATTGAATACACTAGATACAATGCCTTTGGCGCGTATAATCCCGCTGCTATCGTTTTCTAACAGATATACAGTGTCATTAATTGCTACCCTGCCATGGGGAAGTTTTCTGCCCGCCGCTCCACGAATCACCATGGTCTGTTCGTCGGAGAGCAGGCGTGAGAGCTCCTTCGCTTTTTTGTCGCAATATACTATGTGATCCATCTGTGTTTCTCCCTTGCATTTATTTTATTTCTTGTGAATCAGCCGCAATGTTTCCTCCATGGCGTCATGAGCGGGAACCTGTAGATCCGGAAGAAGCGGCAAATCGGACTTAGTTGCGTCAGGCCGTATAAAATACTTGTAGGACACAGTGAAGGCAAGTAGTGCGTTAGGCGTCTGAAAATACAGGATATCTCCATAGGAAGAGGGCATATTTCCAGGAATCTCTCCAACCACCATACCTAGCCCGTTATCCGAAAGCAGCGTCGCAAAGCCCATAGCTGCACTAAAGCTGTCCGTGCCGGTCAGCACATATACATCACCTGAAAACACATGATCAGCTTGCTGATTTTTCTGCTGTCTGGATTGGTTTTTCCATATGACCGGGCCAAAACGCACATTGGAGCTTCCTACCTTATAGCTCTCCACTGGAAGGTAACGAATAAACTCGTTAGCAACCAGTGAATTTCCACCGGAATTGCCTCGCAGGTCCACGATAACACTGTGGATTCCCCCGTCCCGCACAGATGTAAAGAAATCTTTCAGCGCAGTCTTGTAGGTTTTGTCATAGATGCATTGACGAAGGGTGAAAATAGCGACGCCGGATGCTTTATCTATCGAATAGTCGTAGAAGGGCTCCGTTCCTGCCGGTACAGCCATCGAATTCTCCTGCAGTGTAAAGGCTTTGTTGATGATGCTTCCGTCATTTTCCCGCTCCAGAGAAATTTCGACCTCCCGCTCTGCACTTATGCCTACAAAAGCCAGATAGTCGCTGCGATTGATGCGCGAGGCAAAGGCATTACGAGCCCAGGCATCAAGCTCATAGGGAAATTGTTCCTGGAATCGTTCGTAAAGCTGGTCAACCGAAACACCGCCTATCTTATTAACAGTATATCCGTCATATTCGCCGCCTGAGCAAATCAAACGCTGGCCTTCCCATGAAAATAATAAAGGTAGAATCTTTGTATCCTCATAGTAAGCCCGTACTGTGGTATGAGCATCGTCAAGGCATGCAAGAACCCGAGAAGCACTTTGCCACAGCGACAGGACCGTAACCTCTGTCGATTCGGAGAGTTCTGCATATTCCTGCTCATATTCCTTCTGAACCGCCGCAGGCAGTCCCGATATGCAAGCCGGGTGGCGCTCCCGCAGGCGACCGACGATATACTTCAAATCCTCTGCAGCCTGCATTCCGGTAAGCACGGTATCAAGCTTCTCGGATTGCTCAAAGGTGCTTACCGTCCCCCGGTAAGGATCGAGCCATATCCGCCATGCACCATATAGTGCAGTAGCACATATAACAAAAATGCAAAAAAAAATCCATATATGCTTGAGCCATTTCTTTTTCATGTTCAGAGTCCACCCTTTGCGCCGCTTCCCTTAAGGATTGAGGCAATAAGGCCGATCATTTAACCTGCAGCCGCGCCGCAGATTATACCGGCTGTGACATGGAAGCTGTACAACATCGAAGCCGGCATCCCAACTCCAGAGCCGAACACAATGCCCAGCACGGGTAATAGTATCCTGCCGACGATAGCAAGACATAAATTCCTATGTTTCCTCTACATCTTATATTATACCCCGATTCCGACATATTTCAATAACTATTTTGATAACGTCAATTTACTGTAGGGAAAAGAAGAAAAGACAACATCCTAAATTTTTTATTTGCGCAGCTATTTTACGTAACGCCCTTAACAACAAGTATATCTCATATGGTCTGCCGAGCAAATTTAAACCTTTAGCTTTGAAGAATTCGTCTGCAAATTTTCTTTAATTATCACTTTCCCCCATTATACCATATGGCTCTTTTTTATTCTAAAGGGTTCTCTTCCTAGTTCCCTACCTTCTTATCCACATATACCTATAATACGTCTTAATTTGTAGGTTGTCAGATTAAAAAGT
>DGEG01000081.1 GCA_002385825.1 Firmicutes bacterium UBA3932
GCCAGGATGTGCGGCGGTATATACGAGGACGATTCCACCGTTGCGGTTCTTCAGTGCCGTGAAGCCAGTCAGATGGTAGTCTTAACGGGGCCGCCCGCGCTGCGTTCGAAAGACAGGGAAATTGTAGACAAGTTCATAAACACCCCGGGCATCCATGTTGTGGCCGGATCCACCACGGCGGACATCGTGTCCAGAGAATTGGGCAAGGAAGTAAAACTGGTAAATAAAGGATTGTCTTTCGGTTCGCCGCCGGAATATAAAATAGAAGGTATTGATCTTGTTACTGAAGGAGCCATCATGCTCAATCAGGTATACAATATTCTTGATGAAGACAGGAGCGAGCTTGATGACAGCTCATTGGTGGAGAGATTCTGCGCCATGATGCTGGAGGCAGACGTTATTACCTTTATTGTGGGAAGCGCCGTAAACGACGCGCACACCTCCTTGCTTTTCAAACAGACAGGTATTCGCCCGCGGCTTACTGCCGTCCAACTTATATCGAAGAAGCTGAAGGAACTGGGCAAGTTGGTTATTGAAATAAAATACTGAGTTATGATATCAGACACCTTTTATAAGTATTAAAACAATGCGGCACGCAGCGTGTAGCGTATCGAGCGGGAGAGCAACCCTGCGTTTCAAAAAATACTTGTAATAGGTGTCTTTCTTTTTTGACACCGGATAGAAACCGAACTGTGCAAATATTCAGGTGTATGCGGGATTTGAGGGACTTTTCAACTTGTTCAATTGATTGACGGATGAAGATACATCTCTTAATATATTAATGTAAGTGCTACGTTACGAATTGCTCTATTTGGGTAATATATGTTAGCAATATGTTAGCGGGGTGTTTGGAGAAAGCAATGGAAATAACCGGTTATAATCTGATAATAGCCTTCGGACTGACTCTCCTGGCAGGGTTGTCTACGGGAGTAGGAAGCACACTGGCATTTTATACAAAACAGACAAATACGAGATTCCTGTCTGCCGCTTTGGGTTTCTCTGCGGGCGTTATGATCTATGTGTCCATGGTGGAGATACTCGTAAAAGCGAGACAATCATTGGAAGCGGTATACGGATATCCCAAAGGCTATGGATATACAACCTTGGCTTTTTTCATCGGTATTTTCGTTATGGGATTCATAGATAAGATGATACCAAGCGGTGAAAACCCTCATGAAATGCGGGATGTGACCGAGATGGAGGAAATTAGGGAGAATGGCTGCAGTAAGCAGGAATTGCTTCGTATGGGATTTTTTTCTGCACTGGCTATTGCCATACATAATTTCCCTGAAGGGCTTGCGACTTTTATCGCGGCGATACAGGATCCTGCCTTGGGCATCAGCATTGCTATTGCCGTTGCGATTCACAACATTCCGGAGGGTGTGGCTGTGTCCGTACCGGTATATTTTTCCACCGGCAGCAGAAAAAAGGCCTTCAAGCTGTCCTTTCTTTCCGGTCTTGCCGAACCTCTTGGAGCCATATTGGGGTATTTCCTGTTTATGCAGTTCTTCAATGAATCCATGTTCGGTTTTACATTTGCCGGAGTTGCAGGGATCATGGTTTACATCGCATTGGATGAACTGTTGCCTACGGCGGAAAAGTACGGCGAACATCATATTGCTATCTACGGTTTGATTGCGGGAATGATGGTAATGGCTGTCAGCTTGTTGGCTGTGGCCTAGACTAGTGGAGACAGTCAGATCTATGGAACAAAAGGACAACTGGATAAAAAACACAATTCTTTTTTTGAGCAGCCAAACCATCTCTATTTTCGGCTCTTTTCTGGTGCAATACGCCATACTGTGGTATATTACCCTTACTTCCCGTTCAGGCATCATGATGACAATCTATATAATATCCACTCTGGTGCCTGTTCTTTTCGTTTCCCCTTTTGCTGGAGTATGGGCGGATCGTTTCGACCGTAAAAAGCTGATTATGCTTTCCGACTCTTTTATAGCCTTTGTTACTTTAATCCTGGCAATTCTATTTTATACCGGACACGGTACGTTATGGATCCTTATAATAGCAGCTGCCTTTCGATCTCTGGGAGGCGCCGTTCAGATGCCGGTTGTGGGCGCATTTCTTCCGCAGATCGTACCCAGTGAGAAACTGATGCGAGTAAACGGCATCAATAGCAGCATTCAATCCCTTGTCATGCTGGGTTCGCCTATGTTAAGCGGCGCCCTTCTAAGCTTTGCCTCCATTGAAGCTATCTTTTTCATCGATGTGTGCACGGCCTTGACGGCGGTGGGGTTTTTAGGCTTGTTTTTGAAAATACCTCCTCGCGAAAAAACCGGTGAAGAAGAAAAGATCAATTATTTCAGAGACCTGAAAGAGGGATTCCGTTACATCGGAAGTCAGCGATACCTAAGGGATTTCTTTATATTGCTGGCTATACTGTATTTTCTTATAGCTCCTGCCAGTTTTCTCACTCCTCTTCAAGTTACAAGAAGTTTCGGCGCCCATGTCTGGAGATTAACCGCAATCGAATTGACTTTTTCCGTCGGAATGATGCTGGGCGGTATATTAATCGCTTCCTGGACAGGATTCAGTAATAAGATTCATACTATCACCCTGGGATGTATGGTTTTCGCCGTCTGCACCATAGGATTAGGCGTTGTTCCAAACTTTTGGATTTATTTAATTATCATGGGTTTGGTGGGCATTTCCATGCCGATCTTCAGCACACCGGCAACGGTGTTGCTTCAGCAGCGGGTGGACGGGGAGTTTATAGGAAGGGTTTTCGGTGTCATGACCATGATATCGGGCATGATGATGCCTCTCGGTATGCTGCTTTTCGGCCCTCTGGCCGATGTGATTCCCATCGAGTGGATATTAATAGCCACCGGTCTGTTAATGGTAATCGAAGGTTTTATACTGTTGGGAAATAAGGCGCTGCTTGAAGCCGGAAAGCCCATAGAAGAATCGGATAAATAAAGTTGATTCCCCCTTGACATAATAATAAATACATAATAATATAAAAATGATATCAGAATGATATCATAAAACAAAAGGGGGTTAGAAGAATGTCTGATCAAATAAATGAAAAGAAATTGATAACGGAGGAAAAGAAAGCGGCGAGCATCAAAGGTATGCCGGTGCTCATATTTAATATCCTGTTTAGTATTGCCGCCATCTTAGGTTTTATCTTCTGCCTTATTAGG
>DGEG01000060.1 GCA_002385825.1 Firmicutes bacterium UBA3932
GATGGGATTTGTCTACAGTCTGATCAAAAGGGACAGTCCCTTTTGATTTTTACTTGACAGAATTGATAATGCTTGACACAATATAATGTACTGTGATAGAATTGTCACGTTTGTTAGCCGCTCAGAAAAGGCTCTAAATGCGCATTGCGCTGCCTTGGATGGCGAGACTGGGTAGAGGAGGTAAAATATACATGACGTATGCAATTGTTGAAACCGGCGGAAAGCAGTATAAGGTTTCAGAAGGCGATGTAATTACCGTTGAAAGACTGCCTGTTTCCGAAGGCGATAAGGTTACTTTGGATAAAGTACTTGTTTATTCGGACGGCGAAAACCTCAAAGTAGGCGCTCCGTATCTTGAAGGGGCTAAAGTAGAGGCAGAAGCAGTGGAAAACGGAAAAGGCAAGAAAGTAATCGTCTTCAAATATAAGGCTAAGAAAAATTATCATAAAAAGCAAGGTCATAGACAGCCTTATACAATGCTGAAGATCGAATCAATCAGTGTATAAGCATAAAAACTGATTTTCGAAAGCCAATTAATTGAGAATAACAGGAATTTACTGATTAGAGTTTGAGGAAACTGCACAGGATAAAGGAGGTGTAGTGGCATGGCAAGCAAAAAAGGTGTAGGTAGCTCCAGGAATGGACGCGACAGTGCAGCCAAACGACTGGGAGTCAAAAGAGGCGACGGCCAGTTTGTAAGTGCGGGAAGTATTCTGGTAAGACAGCGTGGAACCAAGTTTCACCCCGGACTTAATGTAGGGATCGGCGGTGATGACACCCTGTTCGCAATGATAGAGGGTACCGTGAAATTCGAGAGAGCCGGAAAAACCAGAAAAAAGGTCAGCGTATATCCTAGAGAAGCGTAAGCTAAAGCCCCTATTCGATAGGGGCTTTCTTAAACAGTACTGTAACGGAGAAGCATTATGTTTGTCGACAGAGCGGTTATAACGATAAAATCAGGTAAAGGAGGAGACGGTTGCGTATCTTTCCGTCGTGAACCCTTTGTGCCCGACGGTGGTCCGGACGGGGGAGACGGCGGCAAGGGAGGCGATGTTATTTTTGTCGCCGACTCGAATATAAAAACCTTGCTTGATTTTCGCTATAAAAGAAAATACGAGGCGGAAAACGGAGAAGACGGCCGTAAAAAAAATCAGACAGGCAAAAACGGCAAAGACTGCATTATCAAAGTTCCCCTGGGAACTCTTCTCATAGATGAAAGCACCGGCACTCCCATTAAAGATCTCGTTAAGCACAACGAGAGGCATGTGGCTGCCAGGGGCGGAAAAGGCGGTAAAGGAAACGTGCATTTTAAATCCTCCGTGAGACAAGCTCCCAATTTTGCCGAAGCAGGAGAGGCGGGAATTGAGCGGAGAATCCGGTTGGAACTTAAACTCATTGCAGACGTGGGTTTGGTAGGGTTTCCCAATGTGGGAAAATCAACTCTGCTTTCCGTGGTTACGGCTGCCCGGCCGAAAATTGCAAATTATCATTTCACAACATTGACACCCAATTTAGGCGTGGTGCAATACGATGACAGCTCATTTGTAATGGCTGACATTCCGGGGCTTATCGAGGGTGCCCACCAGGGAACGGGATTGGGACTTGATTTCTTAAAGCATAT
Source organism: Firmicutes bacterium UBA3932 (assembly GCA_002385825.1). Taxonomy (GTDB): domain Bacteria; phylum Bacillota; class Clostridia; order Peptostreptococcales; family Anaerovoracaceae; genus UBA1426. Next base: position 1,622 of record DGEG01000060.1, read on the forward strand.
CGAGCGTACCAGGCTGTTGATTCACATAGTTGATGTATCCGGATCTGAGGGACGTGACCCGATTGAGGATTTTGAGACCATCAATGAGGAGTTGAGATCCCACAGCCCCAAATTAGCAGAAAAACCCCAGATTGTGGCTGCAAACAAGATGGATATAACGGAGGATGCCCAATATGAAAGGTTCAAAGCTTATATCGAAGACAAGGGCTATAAAGTCTTTCCGATTTCAGCACAGCTTCATAGAGGCGTATCCGAGTTGATCGCCCATGCTTTTTCCGTGTTGGCCACGCTGCCTGAAGAAGAGGTGCAGCCGGATTATGAATTCTTTGACACCAGAGCGGAACACGACAGCGAAGAATACAGAAAAATTCATTGCAGCAAAGACGGTCCTGTGTTCGTGTTGTCGGGCATGCAGCTGGACAAAATTTTCAGGTCAACCAACTTTAATGATTACGGTTCTCTTAGATACCTATATAAGTATATAGAAAATAGCGGCGCCATCGATGAACTAAAAAAGATGGGGCTCATCGATGGCGATACTATTCGCATTAATGATTTTGAATTTGAATATATAGAAGAATAATATTCCCTTAAATATCCACCTTAAAGGAGACTACTTTGCCTATGTAATCTATTTCGTTCATGTCTTCAAAGAAATAGGTGTCATGAGATTTTTCATCGGGAATCAGCAGGATCTTGTCCTTTATAAAGAAAATGCGACGCAGGGTGGGTATTCTCCGGTTGTCCGGGTAGAACGCAATTATGTCCCTGTCTTTAAGCAAATCTACTTTTGTGGGCATGATATAAATAAAGGCATGCATAGGGATATAAGGTGACATGGCGTTATCTGCAAGGAAAAAGTTTATGATCTCGCCGTCGGCATCTGCTTCAACTGCATTGCCGCAGTTAAGGCATATTTCCCGTACCAGATTGTTCCTATGTTCCGGATCGTCGCTATGTACATACTTAGAAGAAAGCTCAAGAGCCGCCAGAACATCCAGCTCTTTTATGTAGTTTTCCATTTCTTTTGTAAAATCTTTGTTTGTGGCCTTGCAAAGGGATTCAAGCATGACCTTATTTAGATTAGAAGATGCCAGCATATATTCTTTTACCATGGCCGGCGCTTTTTCCATATATCCCTGAAAGACCAAATGGGCTTGCCGATCGGAACCGCAGGCTTTTGCGAGAATAAGGGAAACTTCTTCGCTCGGCGGGGGGAGTTTTCCATTCTTTAATTGAGAAATATATGACGGTGTTATTTTAAGATTTAGATCCTCGCAACGCTTTGCGATTTGACGGAGAGACAGCTCGCTTTTCTTGATAATATCCGATAACATTTCTGCGTATGTCATAATTGCCTCCTATATTACTACGTTTACCGTCGATTTAACTATAACATTCAGTATATATTGTTGTCAATGGTCCTGCCATCTACTATATAAGGTATGAAACTTGTAATTGTTTCGGATATAAATATGACTTGCAGCTTTCGCTTTTTACAACTTTTACAATTTATATACTAAAAAAGAACAAGAGCCTTATTGGCGGATAGTTAAAAATTTGGTAATATTATTATAACATATTTAAGATTGGGCACCAGGAAAGTAGTGAAATCCATGAAAAATAAATGTATAAAACTGGAATATCAAGACGCGGAACCCATTGCGATGGAGTATTTTCTAGAGAACAGCGGGCTGGATACAGATGCTAAAAACCACAAGATTCTGCTGAGAGAAGGGCTTCACGTATTAGAAAACTGCAAGTCCGGGATTGATATTGCCGCTGTAATAATGCCTCTTGAACCAGATGCTTTCCACAATTCCACGATACATATGGAAAAGAGCAAGTACACCTGTACGGCGTTTCACCAGATTTCTCCGAGACAAGTTGTTAAAATTTACGCATACTTATTATCTGTGGGAGAATGTAAATCGATAACAAACAATCAAGCCGAACAGTATTACGCCGATCTCTGGGGAAACGGATTTTTAGAAGCCGGCCGGCAGATTCTTAGAGAAAAAATTTATCAATATATTGAAGACATCAACATAGAAGAATATTATATTTCCCATTCTTTCGGGCCGGGTTGCTACGGCATGCCCCTCTACAAGCTTTCTGACATGCTTGAGGAGATCGACGGCAGCATCATAGGAATTAAAATGGTTCGGAAGATAGAATTGCCAAACAACAGGTTCAGCGGCGGATTTTTCTTCGTTACTTCCGAAGAGGGGGAACTTCCCAGCGAAGAGTGCAGGAACTGTATAGGGCACGAAGGCGGTTGCATGTTTTGCGGAGGGAAGAATTTAATCCCTACACGGGAGACCTGCCTTGAACTGCTTGAATCTCACGGAACCCCGCCCCATGTTATCCGTCACTGCATGGCGGTTTGCGATACGGCTGTCCGCATTGGGAAGGCGCTGGTTGAGAAAGGGGCTATTTTGGACCTTCCTCTGCTGGAAGCCGCTTCGTTGCTCCATGATATAGCGAGAGTGGAGGAAAACCACGGAGTAAAAGGTGCGTTGATCGCTGAAAGACACGGTTATCATCAGGTTGCCAAGCTGATAAAATGCCATATGTTTTATGCTATGGACCCTAACAAGGAAAAAATAACGGAATTAGATCTCCTCTGCCTTGCAGATCGTATGGTGAGAGAAGATGAATATGTGGGACTCGATGATCGTATGCAGTACGTAATGGATAAGCTTGTTGCTGCAGGAGTCAACACGGAACGCTTCCTTCATCGCATTGAAGAAAATCGTTTGATGAAAGAAAGGATTGAAAAGATAATCGGAAAATCTATCGACGACTTGATGGCTTAAAAGCACTTAATATACTTTTGGTTATCTTCAGAGCCCTTCTCTCATATGCTATACAAGCAACATAAGAGGAGGGTTTTTTGATGGTGCGCATGCGCAGAAGGTGGCCGGCCAAAATGAACAGACGCATGGGAAAAACCATGGTTCGCCAAGTTCTTATCTGCATCCTGATCCTTCTTATCGTAATTGTTGCGAAAAAGATGGATAATGCCATAGTAAACAATACTTATCAGGCGATAAGAGCGCAATTTACAAAAGAAATTACTTTTGCAAGCATTGCTGATTCAGGAAGGGCCTTTATCGGGAAATTTAAAGACGGTACCACTACAGTAGTTGCGTCTTTAATGCAAGGGGGCAAGGGATTAGAGTTTTCTACGCCTTCCGATGTGCCGGGAACTTATAGCGCTTCCGCAAGCCAGAGCGGTACTGGAAAGACGCTGGAATTTACTTCTGAGGAGGAAATCCAAGTCTATGCGGCTGCCGGGGGAACGGTGTCGGATATAGGTCTCGATGCAGAAGGAAATAAATATATAAAGATTCATCACGGAAACGACTTAATCAGCCTTTACGGAGGTTGTACTAACACCTATGTACAGCCGCTTGAAAAGGTTAAGCGAGGGCAGATGATCGGTTCAGTTGCAGCAGGCGAAGGATACAAACTGCGGTTTGAAATCTGGAATAAAGGAAAACTTGACGATCCTTCCAAGTACATCGATTTCTGAGAAGATTCATGATAAGGTTCAACTTTATAGGTCTCAGATACAACATTCATTTTACCTTCCTGCTTCTTATGCTTTTGCTTTTATTCCTGGGAAATGGAAGGCTGGCAGTCTTTTCCGCCTTGTTTTCATGCCTTCATGAATATGCACATGCCTGGATGGCTAAAAGGTTAGGGTATTCGCCGATCAAGGTTTCTGCAGGTTTGTTCGGCGGGACATTGCACTTGCAGGAAGGATATATAAAACCGGCAGACGGACTACTGGTCCACTCGGCAGGACCATTTGTAAACCTAAGCATTGGGTTGACAGGCTTTTTTGCGCTGAAAATCACAGGATGGGACTGGATTTACGATTTAGTTGCGGCCAATCTCGTGCTGGCTCTATTTAATCTCATGCCTTTTTATCCATTGGACGGAGGCAAGCTGGTCGGTATATATATCACGCATTTTCTCGGATATAAGAAAGCTTATATTATTTCCAGAACTTTTTCGGTAATATTTTCGGTTTCGCTTTTTCTTTTAGGGCTTTACTTGGTACAATATAATATAGTAAATTTATTGATATGTGCATTGGCCATCAACCTGTATATGGCAGGACGGGAAGACTCTAAATACTCCTTTTACAGGTTGATGAGCATATATACGGCACTTGAAAAGGAGAATCGCATATGAATTTGAACCAACAGCTTGAACAGCTGCTGCCACTGGTTACAAAGCCGGGCCGATATATAGGAGGCGAGTTGAATTCCGTCGAAAAAGACCCAAAAGACATTGTTACACGATTCGGCTTTGCTTTTCCCGATACTTACGAAATCGGAATGTCCTATCTGGGACTACAGATTATTTATAAACTGTTGAATGATCTTCCAGGAGTGTACTGCGAAAGAATCTTTGCTCCGGCTTTAGATATGGAACAGCAGATGCGGGATAAAGGGCTCCCGCTTTTTACCTTGGAGACAAAGATTCCCGCAAAGGAATTGGACATGCTTGGCTTTACCCTGCAGTATGAACTGTCATATACCAATGTGCTCAACATGCTTGACCTGGCCGGCATCCCACTTAAAAGCAGTGAACGAAATGAAAGCCACCCTTTTATAATCGGTGGGGGTCCCTGTGCATTTAACCCGGAGCCTATGGCTGATTTCTTTGATTTTTTCCTTGTCGGGGACGGAGAAGAAGCTTTGCCGGCCTTATGCAAGGCACATTCGGACTGGAAGAAGAGACAAGGTAACCGTAAAGATTTTCTGTCAACCATTGCGAGCTTAGACGGTGTTTACGTTCCTTCATTCTATGAGCCGCAATATAAGAAGGACGGGACTATCGAATCCATTGTGAAGATATGGCCGGAAACTCCGGATCGAATTCGAAAGAATATTGTAACCGATATGGATGCAGCTCCCTTTCCCACTGAACCCATTGTGCCCTTAATAGAAGTCGTTCACGATCGTTCCGTCATGGAACTGTTTCGCGGTTGCACCAGGGGATGCAGGTTCTGTCAGGCCGGTATGATCTACCGACCGGTAAGGGAGCGCTCCAAAGATTGCGTCATGGATTTGATTGAGAAACAATTCAGTGCGACGGGGCATGACGAGCTTTCCCTGTTGTCACTGTCAACCAGCGATTATTCGGAATTTGAGGAACTTACCACGGAACTTGTCCGTAAGGGAAAGGAAAAAAACGTTGCCATATCGTTGCCGTCTCTCCGTTTGGACAGGTTTTCTTTCCAGGTCCTGGATGAAATACAGGGATACAAAAAAACAGGACTGACTTTTGCACCGGAAGCGGGAACACAGCGACTTCGAGACGTGATAAATAAATGCATCACAGATGATGATATTTACAACAGCATGAGACAAGCCATAGAGCTTGGCTGGACCAGCGTAAAGCTTTATTTTATGATAGGTCTTCCTACGGAAACTGTCGAAGACCTGGACGGTATTGCCAAGATAGCAGAGAACATCATGGAAATATATTATGAGCACAACAGAGGGCGAAAAGGCAGCAAATTCAAAGTAAATGTAAGTGCTTCCAATTTCGTGCCGAAACCTCATACACCGTTCCAATGGTTCGCCCAGGACAGTCCGGAACAGCTTAGAGAAAAACAACAATATTTAAAAGAAAAGTTTAAAAAGATCAAGGGAGCTCAGTTTACTTATCATGGTACGGAAGCCAGCAGAATAGAAGCAGTGTTGGCAAGAGGAGACAGGCGGCAGGCCGACGCGATCTATAAAGCCTGGAAGTCAGGATGTAAATTTGACGGATGGAGCGAGCATTTAAACTATGACAAGTGGATTGAGGCTTTTGAAGCTGCCGGATTAGATCCCGATTTTTATACGTCGGGTCGGATTTGCAAAGGAGATATACTTCCTTGGTCTATTATCGACATCGGTGTAAGTGAAGCTTACCTTCACAGCGAATGGAAAAAGGCTCTTTCGGGCCAGCAAACACCCGATTGTAGAATTGGTTGCATCGGCTGCGGCATAAACCGTTACGTGACATGTGAAATGGAGGGAATACTTTGAGCAGATACCTGTTGAAATTCGAAAAGGGCGGGCAGCTTCGTTACATCTCACATCTGGATCTCCTGCGTTTATTTAAGAGAACCTTTAAACGGTTGGGAGTCGAGCTCGTATATTCTCGCGGATTTAACCCACATCCCAAAATAAGCTTGGCGCAACCTTTATCTCTCGGATATACCAGCGTAGGAGAATATTTGGAAATTGAAACACGGATTCCATATAATGAAGACTTTCTTGTTGCCTCCGTGAACAGCGCGCTGCCTTATGGAATAAAAGTGCTCGATTGTCGCCCGGTACCCGATTCAGTGAAAGCCGCCGCTTCCAGGGTGCGTTGGGCGGCCTATGAAATAGATTTGCCCGAAGAACGCCGGTTTCCCACCGAATCCCAATTGGAAGAATTTCTTAATCAGGATAGGATCCTGGTGAAGAAAGCTGTAAAAAAGAGGAAGGGTTTTAAAGAAATCAACATCCGGCCCATGGTCGATGAATTGAAGCTTGCCATGGACGACGATGGAAAGCAGAAACTTACCATGAAAATACATGCGGGAAGCGAATCGAACCTTAACCCTGAATTGCTTCTCGGACCGCTCTTTGAGTTTGCGGGAATCCCCCTTGAGAAGTACGAACCTCGCATTAAAAGGTTGGAGTTGTACGATAAAAACGGTCAACCTCTCTATGCCGATCTATAATTTTCATTTGAATCGAAAATTTTTATAACAGAAATTGGGAGCTCAGCTTGGGCTCCTATTTATTATTTTATTGTTTTTTAAGCTAAGCATTTTTATTTAAAAGGCATTGACATTTATTACCATTTATTGTATGATTAGTAAAATTAAAGAAGAGGGGGTGAGCCTTTGAAGTTCATGGTGAGCCGGAAGCTTCTTTACAAGGTTATAGCCGGCGTTCTTTTAATTTCAATTACATTTCTAATCTATACCGCCCGGCAAGGGGGAGAAGATGTAATTATACTTGAGCCGCCGGAGGATGAAAATGTAATTCAAGAAGTTGCTGAGGAACCGGAATCTGATGTATTGCCTGTAGAAGAGAGATTTATAATCATCGATGTATCCGGGGAAGTGAAGAAGCCCTCCATCTGCAAACTTCCCGAAGGTGCCAGAGTATACGAAGCGGTAGAGGCGGCAGGCGGGTTAACGGAAAAGGCTGATACGAGAAACACCAACCTTGCGGCACCTTTAGCAGACGGGATGAAGCTCTATATTCCAAGTAAAAAAGATGTGGCCGAAGAACAAAAAAGAACTGGGGAAACTCCTGGAAGCCGGTATGTAAATGGCAATGTTGCGTTACAGGCCAATTCCTCTTCTGACGAAAAAAGTCAACTGATAAATATCAATACAGCCGGATCAGAAGAACTTCAAAAGCTTACGGGCGTGGGGCCGTCAACGGCTGCAAAGATTATTGCCTATAGGAACGAATATGGAAAATTTAAAAATATAGAAGAACTCATGAACGTTAGCGGCATCGGAGAAAAAACCTTCGCAAAGCTGAAAAATTCAATCACTGCGGAATAAAAACACCATATATTGCCCACACTAAATTTGAGGTGAGGCAATGTTTAGCGAGCGAAAGAGTTTTTGGAAACGACGATGGTTTATCATAACGGTCATTGCGTTATTAGGAGTGGGTTACTGGTTCAGCCAGAGAGATAGTTTCTCTCCAGACCAAGAATTGCCTGAAGGTACTGAAGTCAACCAAAGTATAAATAGCGAGACCAACAGGACAAACGGAATTCGCCAGGACCCGGAAGATGCTGATCCTACGGCGCCCGATTCCGGCACATCTGAACCGGATACTTTTTATCTGATAAAAGAAATTAACGGAACAATCGAGATTTACTATTATGAAGGGGCAGGGGAGCCGGTCTTTGTAAAGACTGCAGATATAGCTTTCTCGTTGCTTAGCGAGAGGGATCAGGCTATGTTTTCCGAAGGAATTATCTTAGAAACGGAAGAAGAGTTGGATGAGCTTCTTCAGGACTTTGGGAGCTAAGGCATGACGGAAAGAAACATTACAAGACTTAGATTATTTTCGGTTCTTCTGCTAATTGTTTCGTTAATTCTCTTTACAGGTACAGGGCTGCTTTTCAACAGCATTCCTGACCAGATAAAGATTTTTGCCGATGAAACTAAGATTATAAACCTTCCTCTAAAGGAAGTAACGATAAAAGTTCTCCCCGAAACTAAAGTGATTCCGGGGGGCCAACCCGTCGGAGTAAGAATGGATGTAAAAGGGGTGCTCGTAGTAGGTCTGGAAGAGATTCAAACCGTGGACGGCGATAAGGTCAACCCAGGGCTGGAAGCTGGTCTTGAAATAGGGGACAGCATACTGGCCATCAACAACGAACCGGTGGACAGTCCGGAAGAGGTTAAAACCGTTGTCAATAAGCAAAAAGGCAAGGTGAGACTTAAGGTCCGCAGGCAGGGGGATATACTTTACATCAGGATCAGCCCCGTACAAGCCGCGGAGGACGGCTTATACAAGATCGGCGTCTGGGTAAGGGATAAGACGGCGGGTCTCGGCACCTTGACATTTTATGATCCTTATACGAAATCCTTCGGCGCTTTAGGTCATGCGATAACAGATCCCGACACCGGACATGTTCTTCCGGTAGAGAGAGGAGAACTGCTGAGCGCCAGCGTGGAATCTGTTAAACAAGGGACTGCAGGAATCCCCGGCGAAATACGCGGTATTTTTTATGAAGCTGATGAGCCCTTGGGAGATCTGAATCTCAATACGGAATACGGCATTTTCGGTTCCTTTTATAAAGAATTCACAAATCCCTTTTATTCGGAACCATTGCCAATAGGTTATCAGAATCAGGTGGAAGAGGGTCCTGCCTGGATACTTGCCACCGTAGACGGAAACAAGATTGAACGATATGAAATTTGTATTGACAAAGTCAATCATCAAACGAAACCGGGAACGAAGAGTATGGTTATAACCGTAACTGATCCAAGACTTTTAAAGAAGACCGGAGGCATAGTACAGGGCATGAGCGGAAGCCCCATCATACAAAATGACAAAATAATCGGGGCAATAACCCATGTTTTCGTCAATGACCCCTTGAAAGGATACGGCATTTTTATCGAATGGATGCTGCAACAGACCGACCAATTGTCGAATATTAGCTAAAAAGACAGAAAATTTGCAAAATATTTAACTTGCAAAAATGTAAGAATTTTAATACTATTAAAACAATTAAGGGGTAAATCTATAATTATTAAGCGCGAATTGTAATATCTTATAAAAAAAAGTATGTTCCCGTCATAGAAGAGAAGGAGGAAGTTTCATGAGCAAAGTTAGAGTTGGAATCGCCGACGACAACAAGGACTTTTGCAATATCCTCGCTGACTTCTTGGAAAAACAACAAAATATTGAGGTGGTATTCAAGGCGAACGATGGAATGCAGACCGTTGATTCTGTGCTTAAAAACAAACCTGATGTATTGCTTTTAGACATGATTATGCCCTATCTGGATGGTCTTGGGATCCTTGAACGGTTGAACTCGATGGAGCTCGACCCCATGCCAAAGGTAATAATGCTGTCGGCGGTGGGGCAGGAGAGCATCACCCAAAGAGCCATCAATCTGGGTGCCGAATATTATGTGGTTAAACCCTTTGACCTGGGCATTTTAGCAAAACGCATTCAGCAATTGACAGGCTCAGGTGAAGAAAACGCGCCCATAAACAAAAGCAATGTGATGAAATCCGTGCTAAAAGAGGAAGAAGGAAAGAAGAACGACCTGGAGATGGACATTACTAACATCATACACGAAGTGGGGGTTCCGGCCCATATTAAGGGTTATCAATATCTGCGCGATGCCATCACTATGGTGGTAGACGACATGGATCTGTTGGGAGCCGTCACAAAAGAGCTGTATCCGGCCATTGCAAAAAGAAACAATACTACTCCCAGCCGTGTAGAGAGAGCTATTCGCCATGCCATTGAAGTTGCCTGGAACCGCGGCAGGATTGAAACCATCAACAGCCTATTCGGCTATACGGTGCACAACGATAAGGGTAAACCCACAAACAGTGAATTCATCGCAATTATTGCCGACAAACTCCGACTGGAAAGGAAAGCAAGTTAGGAACAGGTTGAAATATAGGACTTATTCGGAGATTATAGAATATATTTGACAGCGGAAAACAACAAATTTTCCGCTGTTTTTTTATTATAATGAGCAGGAAAATGAGTCTTGTCCCAAAATAATGAGGTGCGACGCTATGAAGTATTATCTAAATGTATTTTTAATACCTTTTCTGTTAGTTATCTTTTTCACATTCTTTTCCGGATTTTCCGGGGCCTCGGATGCCATATTAGTGGAAGAGCTGCTGAAGGAGCGAACCGAGATTTTTCACAAGGTATATTTTCACGAAATCGATCCCGAAAGGGGAGAGGAGCTTCTCTATGAGATAGAGACCCAACCTCTGCTTGCTTCGGATATAAAAAGCCTTCGCGCCTTTGTCGATACGGATATGGATCCGGTTAAATCCATGCAGATTTTGGTGTTGGAGCAGATTTCGGGTCTTTACGGATACAAGTCATATAGGAGCGAAATTCTCTGGCATATGAAAGGTCCGGAAGGTGATTATATTCAATCCGTCGATTACAATATAGTTCTTAAAAGAACCGGATCCGGTTACAAACTGTCTGAGTTTAATGCTATTAATCCTTAAACATAAAGTCTCAAATAATTCATAATACACGTGGTATACATAACACAGGCATATATCTTTTTTTATTCAAAGAGTAACATTTTGGTTTATCTTTCGTAAAAGAATGGTATAATAATTTGGCATAACACGTATAAATCAACGTTACGACGCAACAAGGAGGTTGTAATTTGAGAGAAGTATATCTGGATTATGCAGCTACCACACCGGTTAAACAGGAAGTTCTGGAAGAAATGCTGCCATATTTCACTGAAATGTATGGAAATCCCTCCAGTCTATATACAAAAGGCTTTGAGGCAAAAGAGGCTTTAATGCAGGCGAGATCAAGAGTAGCAAGCCTAATCGGAGCCAAGGAAAGAGAGATCTTTTTCACTTCCGGTGGTACGGAGGCAGATAACTGGGCGGTCATCGGAGCCGCAAAATCTCGAAAATCGAAGGGAAATCATATCATCACTTCGAAAATCGAGCACCATGCTCTCCTACACACATGCGAATTTCTGGAGAAAGAGGGTTATGAGGTAACCTACCTGGATGTAGACAAGGATGGCTTGATTTCACTGGAGCAATTGAAAAATGCCATTACTGACAAAACCATATTGATAAGCATTATGATGGCAAATAATGAAGTCGGAACGATCCAGCCCATAAAAGAAATCGCTGCTATCGCTAAAGAGCATGGCATTCTGGTCCATACGGATGCGGTACAAGCGTTAGGAAACATCCCTATCGACGTGAAGGATCTGTGCGTGGACATGTTGTCCATATCTGCCCACAAGATTTACGGTCCTAAAGGGGTGGGTGCCCTTTACATCAGGAGAGGTCTTGTGATTACAAATCTACTCCACGGCGGAGCCCAGGAGTATAGGAAACGATCCGGTACAGAAAACCTGCCGGGCATAGTGGGCTTTGGCAAGGCTTGCGAATTGGCTGAGAAAAGTCTCGAATCCCACATCAAAAAGATTACAGAGTTGCGAGATTATTTCCTTTCCGGGATCATGAGCAATATTCCGGATGTGGAGATTAACGGAAGCATGGAACATCGCCTTCCCGGCAACCTGAACTTGGTCTTCAATTATATAGAGGGAGAGGCTATGTTGCTTTACATGGATCTCCGGGGGATTTATGCGTCAACCGGATCCGCTTGTTCCTCTGCGAGCTTTACACCGTCCCATGTATTACAAGCTATGGGAGTACCGATAGAAAAGGCCTACAGCTCCATACGTTTCACCATAGGCGATTTTACCACTAAGGAAGACATCGATTATGCGGTAAAAGAAATTACGGAAATCGTAGAAAAACTGAGATCTTTCTCACCTTTTGATAAAGATCATGTCATGGAGACATCGCAAAAATGCAATTGTCAGGCTTAATTGTTCAATTAAGCGGGAAGGAGATATAGAGATGAGCAATAAGAAAATGGGTATGTACAATGAAAAAGTCATGGAACATTTCACGAACCCTAAAAATGTTGGAGTCATCGAGGATGCCGACGCTGTAGGCACTTACGGCAGCCCCGTTTGCGGAGATATGATGGAAATTTCTCTGAAAGTAGAAAATGATGTGATTGTAGATGCCAAGTTCAGAACTTTTGGCTGTGGTTCTGCAATCGCTTCCTCTAGTGTGGCTACGGAAATGATCAAGGGTAAGACCTTAGAAGAAGCATTGAAGCTGACCAATCAGAACTTCGTAGACGAGCTCGGCGGACTTCCAGGGCCCAAAATACATTGTTCAGTTCTTGCTGAACAGGCTATTAAAAACGCCATTTATGTATATGCTAAAGAGCATGGCCTTGAGCTGGAAGGCTTGAAAGGTTTTGATCCTGACTCCGAATTCGAGCACGATGATGAGGAAGAAGAGGAGGAAGAGGATCTTTAATATTTTTTACATCGGTTAGAGCATTATAATAGCGCGTACCGGACAAACCGGAGCACAATAACCGCAGGTCAGGCAAATATCATAATTTACGTTTGCCTGGCCTGTTTCATTCATATAGATGGCGTGATTCGGGCAACGGCGCAGGCATGCTCCGCAGCCTTCACAATCTCCCTGATCTATGAAAATCCGTTTGTTGCTCATATCAGGCACATAGTCGTGAGAGAGGGTGCCTTCCATCATTTCAATTATCCTGTCAACTTCATCGGTATGACCGAAACCTATCATGAGGGAAGAAATCCCAGGTAGATTCTTTACGTACTCAACGGCTTGACGGTAGTCTTTTAATAAGATACCGCCGCCGAAGACTTTCATGGCGAAGACTCCTTTTCCCGCGTCTGCTGCGTCTTTAATGGCTTTAGCCATATCTTCCCTGGTCCCCGGACCTTCGCCGTCCCGTATGCCTAGACCCTTGAAGTTGATTAAAGGAAAGACCACGTCTATGGACGGTATTCCTGCCGCAAGGCGTGTTACGTCCACATGATGGGTAGAGATTCCCACAGCTTTGATAATCCCCTTTGATTTGGCATCCTGCAGGCATTCCCAAGCTCCTGCACGCAGTTCCCAGTCTTTCTCGCTGCGCACCTCGTGGAGGAGAAAGACTTCAACCACATCTCTGTCCATCTCTCTTCTTGCTTCCTCGATGGCTTCCTCCATATCTTTATAACCTCCATAAAGACATTTGGAGACAATGACCGGGTCGAAATCAGTTCCTTTAAGAGCTTCGCGAATATATGGATAGGTTTGATAATACTGTGCAGTGTCGAGGAAATTGATGCCCCTTTCCAGTGCATAGCGAATCAGGGCAGCTCCCTCCGGAATAGGCAGATTCAGCTGAGTGTTGCCCACGGTGAGAACCCCGAATCCGACTTCCGTAACCATTAAACCTGTATTTCCAAGAAGATTCTTCTTCATAATCTCATCCTTTGCTTTATGCGTATTTCATTTAACTGCATCATAAGGTTTATCGTACCATTTTTTTGGCAAAGAATCTACACAATACAGCATGTATATGATAGAATGTTATGAACATTTTTTATGAGGAGATTTATATGAAGAAGATAGGACTAAATGAACTACGAGAAATGTTCCGAGATTTCTATATCGGAAAGGACCATTATTACAGAGGCAGTTACTCACTGATTCCGGAGAACGACAAGAGCCTGTTGATCATAAATTCGGGTATGGCTCCTTTGAAGCCGTATTTTGCCGGTACGGAAACTCCTCCTGCAAAGAGAATGACCACCTGTCAAAAGTGCATCCGCACAGGTGACATCGATAACGTAGGATATACGGACAGGCATGCTACATTCTTTGAGATGTTGGGCAGCTTCTCATTTGGTGACTATTTTAAAGAAGAATCTATAAAATGGGGCTGGGAGTTCCTTACAGAAGTGTTGCACATGCCGGAAGATAGGCTTTGGGCCAGCATTTACGAAGAGGACGAAGAGGCTTATTCAATATGGAAAGATGTTATCGGCCTGGACGAGCACAAGATCGTCCGCCTCGGCAAAGAAGATAACTTCTGGGAAATCGGCATAGGCCCATGCGGTCCCTGTTCGGAAATTTACTTCGACAGGGGAGAAGCCTACGGATGCGGCAAACCTGATTGCAAGCCCGGTTGTGATTGCGACCGCTTTGTGGAGATCTGGAATCACGTTTTTACCCAGTTTAATAAAGATAGCGATGGCAATTATACGCCCTTAAAGAACAAGAACATAGATACGGGTATGGGTCTCGAAAGATTAGCCTGCGTCATGCAGGACGTCAGCTCAATTTTCGATGTGGATACCATACGCTATATTCTCGAGGGTGTCGTAGAGATGTCCGGTGTGGCATACAACTGTGGAGAAGCACCTACGGACGCATCCATACGCATAATCACCGATCATATACGGTCCATTACTTTTATGGTGGGAGACGGCATTTTGCCCAGCAACGAGGGCAGGGGCTATGTGCTTCGTCGCCTATTGCGCCGTGCGGCACGACACGGGAAACTACTGGGCATAGATGGCAGTTTCTTAGCTGAGCTGTCGGAGCGGGTTATCGATGTTTCAGGCAAAGCCTATCCTGAGCTTGAAGAACGAAAGGAATACATCCAGCGCATTCTGGCCGTTGAGGAAGAGAAGTTCAACCGCACCATTGATCAAGGCAGCGTTCTGTTGGAAGAAGAGATTGAAAAGCTGAAGGAAAAGGGAGACAATGTGCTTCCGGGTGATATAGTTTTCAAGCTATATGATACTTTCGGTTTTCCGCTGGAATTAACCCAGGAAATACTTAAAGAAAAAGGCTGTGAAGCTGATGAAGAAGGATTCAGAAAACTTATGGAACAGCAGAAAGAAATGGCAAGATCTGCGAGAAAATCCCTGGATTCGGAAGGGTGGAAAGAGGACGCAGTTTTCTTGGGAGATTATGAACCCACCGTGTTCATAGGCTACGATACATTGAACGAAAATGCGGAAGTTATCGCCATTATTTCCGGCAATCAATTTACAGATAGAGCAGGGAAGGGCGAAACGGCTTTAGTACTCCTGGATCGCACTCCTTTCTACGCAGAAGGAGGCGGACAGGTTACCGATACAGGCGTTCTATCAAAAGGAGACTTCAAGGCAAAGGTCACCAATGTGAACAAGCACCACCATGTGTATCTTCACAAAATCGAAGTTTTATCCGGTACGCTGCATAAAGACGATATCGTCACGGCTCAGGTAGATGCAGTAAAACGACATGGGGCGGCAAGGAATCACACTTCAACCCATCTGCTCCACAAAGCTTTGAAGAAAGTTCTGGGAGAACATGTGGAACAGGCCGGCTCATACGTGTCGGATGAGGGTTTGCGCTTTGATTTCACTCATTTTGAGGCTGTTTCAAAAGAGATGCTTGCGGATATTGAGAACCTCGTAAACAGCAAGATCATAGAATTTGTTCCCGTTCAGGCGAGGGAGCTGCCCATTGAGGAAGCGAAAAAGACCGGCGCTGTTGCACAGTTTGGCGAGAAATACGGGGACATGGTAAGAGTTGTAAGCATAGGGGATTTCAGCAGTGAGTTCTGCGGAGGAACCCATGTGAGTAATACAGGGCAGATCGGCGTATTCAAAATTCTTGCCGAAAGTGGGGTGGCAGCAGGAGTAAGGCGTATAGAAGCTATTACAGGCGCCGCTATCCATCACCGTTTGACGGAGGCAGAGGAAACCATTGCTAAAGCTGCCGAGATTTTAAAGACGCCGGCAGAAAATCTTTTAAGCCGGATAACCGCTTTGAATGAGGCTTTGAAAGAAAGCAAAAAGGAATTAGAGCAGTACAAGCAGCAGGCCATGGGATCTTCCATCGATGACCTGGTTGCCGGTGCTCAAGAGATCAATGGCATCAAACTGATCACCAAAGAATTCTCAGACTATGAAACGGATGAACTGCGTTTAATCTGTGATAAAATTAAAGAAAAGGTCAAGGCCGCTATCATTGTGTTGGCTTCCGTGAAAAACGAAAAGGTGACGTTTATTGTATCTGTAACGGATGATCTGCTTGATAAGGGATATCATGCAGGCAACATGGTTAAGAAAATCGCCGCCGCCGCAGGAGGCGGGGGAGGGGGCAAAGCAGATATGGCTCAGGCCGGAGCAAAGGACCCGTCCAAAGTCGAAGATGCTTTTGCCGTTGCAGCTACGCTGATATAGGGACAAGTATATTACAACAATATTAAATAACCTGAAAAAGCTTGTAGCACGAAAACGCTTTGTTATAATAAGGTTGACGGAAGACAGCGGCAGAGAGCATTTGGTAGGAAGGTGATAACATGGATGACAGAAGTACGATTCTGTTTAACAGCCCGGATAAAGATGGACAACAGACTACGGAATCCATCTTAAGGACCGTATACGATGCGTTGGAAGAAAAGGGATATAACGCCATCGACCAGATGGTTGGATACATTCTGTCGGGAGACCCTTCATATATTACCGGGCATAATAACGCCAGAAACATCATACGACACATTGAACGGGATGATCTGGTGGAAGAACTTCTGAGAGCCTACCTTAAAAAATAGTTTTGTGTGTAAAATTATGATGCAGCGGGCCTTTTTGCCCGCTGCTGTTTTATGTTATAATTGCAAAGATTGCCTCTGTTTAATTATAGGAGAACCCTGATGAAAGTAATGGCGCTGGATGTAGGAGATAAGACCATAGGGATTGCTTTGAGCGATGAGCTTTTACTCACCGCCCAAGGCATTACTACCATTGAGCGAGTAGGAATAAGAAAGGATACGGGGAAGATCCTTGATTTGATCAGAGAACATAAATGCGAAGTCGTAGTGATAGGTCTGCCGCTCAAACTTGATGGAAGCGACAGCCCACAGACTGAAAAAGTAAGGGAGTTTACCGCTGTCTTAAAAAACAAGCTCCGGAGCAACGGAATGCAGAATGTAGAGGTCATATACGAGGACGAGCGCTTTTCGACTGCCATGGCCGAACGCGTTCTCATCGACGCCGATATGAGCAGAAAAAAACGTAAATCCGTCATCGATAAACAGGCTGCCGTCATTATCCTTCAAAGCTATCTCGACGCAAGACCCAAAGAATAATCATGATACAGTTTGTAATGAGATTAAAAATATTTAACAATGGAGTTAAGGGAAAATGGAACTGGCAATTAATAGGGAATATGTGCTGAACGCAGCAAAGGAATTATTGGAATTTCATAGCCCCAGCGGTTTTTGCTTTGAAATTATGGAACGCATCCGAAAATGGGCAGAAGAATTCGGATATGACTTTGATACTACACGTAAGGGTTGCGGCATTATCACCGTGCCGGGAACCGGCAACGAGAAAGTAATCGGTTTAACTGCCCACATCGATACATTAGGGGCCATGGTACGTTCTATTACCGATAAGGGCAGACTCAAGTTTACTCTGGTAGGATCACCGATTGTCCCCACATTGGATGGGGAATATTGTTACATACGTACCCGTGAAGGCAAAATCTATACAGGAACTTTTTTAAGCACCAGCCCTGCAGCACATGTTTTTGAGGACAGCAAAACAAAAGTCCGAGACCCCCAAAACATGGAAATCCGTATCGATGAGAGGGTAAACACAAAAGAAGATGTAGAAGCCCTTGGAATATGCGCAGGAGATTATATATTCATCGACCCAAAAACCATCATTACAGAAAGTGGATTCGTGAAATCCAGATTTATCGATGATAAAGGCAGTGTGGCATGTATTATCGGGCTTCTGGAATATATGTCCAGGGAAAAAATAAAGCCTGCCTATACGGTGAAAATATTTCTTTCTACATACGAGGAAGTGGGACATGGTTCTTCTTATATTCCCGAAGACATTACGGAAATGCTGGCCGTGGATATGGGATGTATTGGGGATGATCTAAACTGTACGGAATACGATGTTTCCATATGCGCCAAAGATTCCGGCGGACCCTATGATTATAATATGGTTACACGCTTGATCGAACTGGCCAAGGAGAACGATCTGAGTTATGCAGTGGATATATATCCGTACTACGGATCAGATGTAGGAACCGCTCTTGAAGCGGGAAACAACATCAGGGGCGCTCTCATCGGGCCGGGTGTGCACGCTTCCCATGGAATGGAACGGACACATTACGACGCACTGGAAAACACCATTAAGCTGTTGTATCTATACCTGACCAATCAGGAATAAACGAAAAAAATCAAAAGGGACTGTCCCTTTTGATTTTTTGTTCAAATAATAATAGTATTAGGGATTTTAAAATATTAAAAATGTATGATTCGAAAACAGGAGACGGAAATCAGAAGAGGGGATGTAGAAGAGGCTGCTCAATTGGTTAACCTGAAAGACATAACTATTCCTAAAATATAAATTTTCGGAAATGTTATTTAACCAAATTGGCCGATTTCTGCTTTTAGGCCTTCTTTCAGCGTTTTTAAGCCATTTCCGCCACTCCACAGCCATTTAATATTTAATGATTATTTTCTTTTTATTTTTTCCTCTTTGATTAATTACCTTTTAATTCGCTAAAATCCTTATGGATCTTTTTATTTTATTATTAATGGTCATTTGGTCATTTAATCATGGTACAATTTTTTCTCAAACCTTTAATTATGTTGGCTTTATCTATTAACCTTTTAAGTCGTTGTAAATTATTAACAGATTCCTAATAAATCTATTAAATCAGCAGCATTATTCGCGCATCATCAACAGCTGAGTGCGTCGCAGAGACGATTATTAAAGCTAAAAAGGTTTTAACCATTGAAATTTCAACGTTTTAAGGGCGCGACCGAAAAATCGCCGATTTAAGCGACTTTTTTTGGGTTGCCCATATCAGAATACCTTTAATTGAAGTTGTGGAATTGAAAAATACGCATTTCGGCGTCAAAATCCGTATCAGACTATCTAAACTGCTAGCCCTGGATAATGTTTGTAAAGAAAACTTTCGACAATCCACAAATTTTACTTTATTAAAGATATTGTGGGATCAGGATTTTTTGTCCCGGTTGAATTTTATCCGCCGACGTATTATTTATTTTGCAGATGGCATGGACGACTTTGCGGATGTCCTGATCCGCCGGGCCATAAGCTTTAGCCAAATCCCATAAGGTATCACCGGTGACTATGGTAATTTCCGTATATACGGGTCTGCTTAAACTCAGCGCCTGATCTTTGCCTGAAATACTTCCAACAGCTGAAATTATAATAATCAGCAGAATTGTTACAGTTAAACAAAACCGGAATTTTGATTTTATGCGATATCTCTTTTTCATGATATCACCTCAGCAATCCCCTTTGCAAACATTTGTTCCTGTACGTAGTATAGCAGAATATATGTTCTCTGTAAAGAAGAATTTTAAACATATGTTCTTTTATTGGATTGGAGATCCTGGGAATGAGAAAAAATCAAAATTTGGGGGTGCGGGCAAAAAGTTGGA
>DGEG01000016.1 GCA_002385825.1 Firmicutes bacterium UBA3932
CTCCATATTTTATAATGGGGAATGGCACCAATATATTGGTAAGAGACGGAGGTTACCCGGGAGTCATCGTAAAGATCGGAAGCTCCTTCAGCCACATCAAGGTTGCAGGGGATAAAATCGAAGCAGAAGCGGGAGCTTTGCTGAAAGACGTAGCCAGGGTTGCCATGGAAAACAGCCTCACCGGTTTCGAATTTGCTTCAGGCATTCCGGGGAGCATAGGCGGCGCCGCCTTTATGAATGCGGGGGCGTATGACAGCGATATGAGCCAGGTGGTGGAAATCGTAACGCTTCTCTCAATTGACGGCAGCGAGGCTTACACATTGTCCGTGGAGGAAATGAAGTACGGTTACAGAAAAAGCAGGTTAATGGAAGAAGAAGCGATTATCCTCTCTGTGGTGCTGAAACTGGCTCCGGACGACAAAGATCAGATCGCGTCAAAGATGAAGGATTTAAACGACAGGAGAAGACAGAAACAGCCTTTGGATTACCCCAGCGCAGGCAGTTTCTTCAAGCGCCCGCCGGGAAATTATGCGGGAACCCTGATCCAGGCAGCCGGTTTAAAAGGCGTTTCGGTAGGCGGTGCCATGGTGTCTCCCCTTCATGCAGGATTTATAATCAACATGGGGAACGCCACCGCCGGCGACATCATAGCTTTGATGGAACTGGTGCAAGAACGGGTATATGAGGATTCCGGCATTCGTCTGGAACCGGAAGTACGGATAATCGGAGATTAATGGAGACCCGCCTATGAGCAAATATGACGGCGACGTTAAGAAATACCGGATGGTTTACGATATTCATACCCATACCACATTTTCCCACGGAAAAGGGTCCATCGAGGACAACGTGAAAGCTGCCCTGGAAAGAGGTCTGTCCATCATAGGAATCGCCGACCACGGTCCCGGCCATCTGACCTACGGCGTCAAAAGGAAGGACTTGCCCGTGATGCGTGAGGAAATACGTCGCCTGCAGCCTCTTTACCCGAAGATCCAAATTCTCCTGGGAGTGGAAGCAAACATTATCAACCCTTCCGGCAAATTGGACATTACGGAAAAAGAAGCTAACGACTTGGATTATATCCTTGCAGGCTACCATTACGGCGTTTTAGGAGAACGACCCCTGGCCACCATCAAGACGCACCTGTGCAATTTAGCCGCCGCCAGGTTCGGAACGGGCGAAAATTCCTCCCAAAAAAGAATCAACACAGAGCTGGTAATCAAGGCATTGCATGAGAATCGAATCAAAGCCCTTACCCATCCGGGCGATAAAGGCCCCTTCGATCTAATGCCCATTGCAAAAGCCTGTGAAGAGACGGGAACCTTGATGGAGATCAACATATGGCACAACGCCCCGTCAGCTGAGGAGCTTAAGAAACTTGCAGCAACCGGCGTGAGGTTCATCATCGGCAGCGATGCCCATTCGCCGCGAAATGTAGGGAAATATGAACCCGCCCTGAAAAGAGCCTTTGAGGCGGGGGTTGACCCTGCCAGGATCGTCAACGTAGAGGAGGTTTAGCATGGAGTTCATTGTAGTTACCGGCTTATCGGGCTCCGGGAAGAGCCAGGCCATGAATTGCCTGGAAGATCTCGGATACTATTGTATTGACAACTTACCTCCTGCACTGATTAAAAACTTCATCGAACTGACGGGCCAAGAGGGCAAGATAGAAAAGGTGGCCTTTGGCATCGATATTCGAGGCGGCGAATTCTTCGACGATATGAGAGATGCTCTCGAGAGCTTGAAAAAAGCCGGGATGAACTTCAAAGTGCTCTTCCTTGAGGCTTCGGATGAAGTGTTGATCCGCAGGTATAAAGAAACCCGCCGCGTTCATCCGCTGGCTTTGAACGGAACCATCCCGGAGGGAATCGCAAGGGAAAGAACAAAACTTATGGATATCCGCAAGGATGCGGATTACATTGTGGACACTTCGAACATGAAGGTCGCCCAGTTACACGAGGAGTTGCGAAACCTGCTGTCCTCGGAGGAGGCTACGGGATTTACCATCACCATTCAATCCTTTGGCTACAAGCACGGGATTCCCTTGGATGCGGACCTAGTCTTTGACCTGCGATTCATCCCGAACCCCTTCTATCTGCCCAGCTTGCGAAACCTTACGGGCAACAGCCAGAAGGTTCGGGATTATGTCATGAAGACCCAGCAGGCGCAGAACTTTGTAGAAAAGGTTTACGCCCTCATCGACGAGCTGATCCCGTTTTATATAAAGGAAGGAAAAGCCCAGCTGGTGATAGCCTTCGGTTGCACCGGTGGCCAGCATCGTTCCGTTGCGATGGCCAACGTGTTTACGGAGATGTTCCAGCAGGCGGGGAGAAGGGTATTGACCATTCACCGGGATTTATAATCGTGATATATAACAGGGCTTATCTTTGTTATAACGGAGAAAATTTTCCATGGTCGAAAATTTTCCGTTTATAAGTTATAATCAATATGTAGGTTATTATCAAAAAAAAGGAGTCAGATAAAAATGGAAAAACTAATTATTACTGCGTGCATCTGCGGCGCGGAAGTAACTAAAGAGCAAAACCCGGCGGTACCTTACACGATTGAAGAAATCGTAAGAGAAGCCAAATCCGCATACGATGCAGGCGCATCCATAATTCATCTTCACGTACGCTGGGACGACGGTACACCCACCCAGGATACTGGCAGGTTCCAGGAAGCAATAGACGGGATTTTGGAAGTATGTCCCGACGTTATCATCCAGCCTTCCACCGGAGGCGCCGTGGGGATGACAGATGCAGAACGTCTGGCATCGATCGAAGTAACTCCGACCCCGGAGATGGCAACCCTTGACTGCGGTACCCTCAACTTCGGCGGAGACGAAATCTTCGTCAACACGGAGAATACCATCATTAATTTCGCAAAGATAATGAAGGAGAAAGGCATCAAGCCTGAAATAGAAGTCTTCGATAAGGGCATGGTAGATATCGCGCTTAGATTGGATCGCAAAGGACTCCTGGTGCATCCTCTCCATTTCGACTTTGTACTCGGCGTTCAGATGAGCGCAACTCTCAGAGACCTGGCCTTCATGGTTGGCAGCATTCCTCCGGGATCCACATGGACGGCCTGCGGAATCGGCAGACACAATTTTGAAATTGCCGCAGGAGCCATCATCATGGGCGGTCATGTCAGGGTAGGTTTCGAAGACAGCCTGTACCTGGCGAAGGGCGTGCTTGCCAAGAGCAACGGAGAGATGGTGGACAAAGTAGTGCAATTGGCCAAATTCTTTGGCAGGGAGATAGCCACACCTGACGAGGCGAGAAAGATTTTGAGCCTGGGCAAATACGCCGACAAATAAAACATAGCCTTTCAGGGACCTGCGAAACCAAGCGGTTTGCCGCGGTTTGCCGCCTTCCAGGTCCCTTTTTTATCCTATAGGAGGAATCAGAAGTAAATGTCATTCTCAGCAGACGTGAAAAACGAGGTGGCACGTTCCGAAGAACAGAAAAATTGCTGCACGCTGGCGGAAATCGCCGGCTTTATTCGCATGTGCGGCTCTGTAAAGCTTTCAGGCGGGGGCAAGCTGGACCTTAAAATCACAACGGAAAATCCGGCCATCGCCCGAGCGTTCCTTAAGCGTATAAAAAGTTATTTCGGCGTCAACGCCAATTTAAAGATCGGCCAGAACAATTTGTTGAAGAAAGGCTATATTTACGAGCTGACCATCGGCGCGGAAAACAATGCGGAGCAGATCCTTAGAGAAACAGGCATACTTCGGGTCAAAGAAGGGCATAATTACTTCCCCGACGACATTTCTTCGGACTTGGTTAAAACCAGGTGTTGTAAGCGGGCTTACCTGCGGGGAGCTTTTCTCGGAGCCGGCACCGTCAGCCATCCGGAAAAGAGCTATCATATGGAAATCGTATGCAGCAGCCTTGCTCTGGCACATGATTTGAAGCGGCTGATCAACAGCTTCGGTTTTCGTTCTAAAGTGACGACAAGAAGGAACAGCCACGTGGTATATCTCAAGGAAAGTGAGCAGATCAGCGACTTTCTCGCGTTGATCGGAGCGAACAAGCACGTGCTTGAGTTCGAAAACGTGCGGATTATCAAAGAGCTTCGCAACAAGACCAACCGCATCGTAAACTGCGAAAGCGCTAATTTGGATAAAACCATTAACAGCGCGTCAAGGCAGATAGAAATGATTCGCCTCATAGAATCCAAAGGCGGCCTGGCCTGCCTGCCCGAAAAATTGCGGGAAATAGCCCTGCTCAGGTTAGAACACCCGGAGAGCTCGCTGGCTGAACTTGGACAGATGCTAGAACCGCCGCTTAAAAAGTCCGGCGTGAACCATAGATTTCGAAAATTAGAGGAGATTGCGGAAAGGTTCCGATGATAGGGAAGAAAGGAGGACGGGAGTATGTCCATTGTGGCCGCATATATAGTTCCCCACCCGCCGCTTATCGTGCCGGAAGTAGGAAGAGGCCAGGAACGGAGAATTCAAAAGACCGTTGATTCCTACCATCGCGTGGCGAAGGAAATCGGAGAATTAAAACCGGAAACCGTGGTGGTGATCACACCTCATTCCGTCATGTATCAGGACTACATCCATATTTCACCGGGCGCAGGTTCTTCCGGAGATCTGAGGGGATTCGGGGCCTATGGCTCGGGCATCAAGGTGGATTACGACAGCGAACTGGTGAGCCATATTGAAAAGCTTGCCGGGGAGAAAGGGCTGGCTGCCGGCACCTTGGGAGAGCGGGACAAAAATCTGGATCATGGCGCCATAGTTCCGCTTTATTTCATCGAACAGTACTCAGACGATTACAAGGTAGTTCGCATTTCCATTTCCGGGTTCACCCTTATCGAGCATTACCGCTTCGGCAAGTGCATTCAGGAAGCTGTAAAACAATTGAACCGCAGAACGGTCATCGTGGCCAGCGGCGATCTCTCCCATCGTCTGAAGGATGATGGGCCGTACGACTATGCGGAAGAAGGACCGATTTTCGATGAACAGGTGACGAAAGCCATGGCGGAAGGCGATTTCTTAGCATTTCTCAAATTTAAGGAAAGCTTCACAGAAGCCGCCGGGGAGTGCGGGCTGAGAGGCTTCGTCATCATGGCGGGTGCTTTGGACGGGATGACGGTGAATTCAGAACTCTTGTCCTATGAAGGACCTTTCGGAGTCGGGTATGCCGTAGCTGCTTTTCACCCGACGGGTACCGATGAGGCCCGGCGAATAGATGTGCTGTATGAAGAAGAGGAAAAAGAAGAGCGGGAGAGGATTCGCGCGGGAGAGGATGATTATGTGAGCCTGGCCCGTCTGTCGCTGGAATCCTACGTGCGAAATAGGAGATATATCGATCGACCTCCCGGATTGCCGAAGGAGCTGACAAAGCAGAAGGCGGGGGTTTTCGTTACGCTGAAAAAGCACGACCGGTTGAGAGGATGCATCGGCACCATCAGCCCGGTGGAAGAATGCATCGCCGACGAGATCATCCGCAATGCGGTCAGCGCCGGAACGGGAGATCCGCGGTTTGACCCGGTGACGGAAGATGAGCTGGATGAACTGGTTTACAGCGTAGACGTCCTGAGCGATCCGGAGCCTATAGATTCCATTGACGAACTGGATGTGGAACGCTACGGAGTCATCGTAAGCAAAGGCAGCAGGCGAGGATTGCTGCTTCCCAAT
>DGEG01000148.1 GCA_002385825.1 Firmicutes bacterium UBA3932
CGCAGAGAGGAAAGAAAATATCTACCAACGAGATTTTTCAACTTGAGCGTTATAATTTTGCAGCATTTAAATATAATAGCAAAAACAATCAGAAGGGGCAACTTGTTTGCCTCCTTCGCCGAAGTGGAGGAGAAATTAAATGTCCGAAGTTATTTTGACCAAAGAAGGATATGATAGTATCGTCGCAGAGTATGACGAAATGGTTACGGTGAAGCGTAAAGAGATAGCGGAACGGATTAAGGAGGCTATTTCTTACGGCGATATTTCTGAGAACTCTGAATATGATGCTGCAAAGAATGAGCAGGCAGAACTGGAAGAGAGGATTATGAAGCTGGAGCATATGATAAGAAACGCCAAGATCCTCGATCACAGTGAAATTCCCGTTGACAGGGTAAACGTCGGGCTCAACGTTAAAATAAGAGAACACCCCGACGGTGATATAATCGACTTTACCATCGTGGGATCGACGGAAGCAGATCCCTTTGAAGGAAAGATTTCAAACGAATCGGAAGTAGGAAAACAACTTATAGGGAAAAAGATAGGCGATATAGCGGAAGTGCATGTACCTGACGGAATTGTTCGCTACGAGATCCTTGATATATATAAGGATACGAGAGAATAATACGGAGGCACAGAGGGTGATGAATAGGCTCCGGAGGTAAAGTTATGAGTGAAGAGAGAAACATTAACGCGGAAACAGATATGGAACTAGAGCTTGATATCAACGAGCAGAGAAGAATACGCCGTGAAAAGTTGGCCAAGCTTCAGGAAATGGGGAGAGACCCGTATAAAATAGAAACTTGGGATGTGACCCATCACAGTGGAGATATAAAGGATCAGTTTGATTCCATGGAAGGAAGTGAAGTCTCCATTGCGGGAAGAATCATGGCAAAGAGGCAGATGGGCAAAGCCTCTTTTATAGATGTTCAGGACAAGCAGGGCCGGATTCAGGTTTACGTTCGTCAAGACCTGATTACACCGGAAGAATATGAGATCTTTCTGACCTATGATATTGGCGATATAGTCGGGGTTGTAGGTGAAGTGTTCCGTACCAGGCACGGAGAGATATCCGTAAAATGCCACAAGCTTGTGTTGTTGTGCAAAGCCCTGCAGCCTTTGCCGGATAAATGGCACGGTTTGAAGGACGTGGATCTTCGCTACCGTCAGAGATATGTGGATCTCATAGTAAACCCCGAAGTGGCGGCTTTGTTCAGAAAGCGGGCGGAGATTATCCACGAAGTTAAGCGGGTCCTGGAAGAAGATTATGGATTTTTAGAGGTGGATACACCCATTCTGACAGTCATCGCCGGCGGCGCAAATGCCAGACCTTTTGTCACTCATCACAATGCCCTGGATCTGGAAATGAAGTTGCGCATTTCCAACGAGCTTTATCTGAAGAGACTGATAGTAGGAGGGCTTGACAGGGTCTATGAAATGGGCAAAATGTTCCGTAACGAGGGTATGGATAAGAACCATAACCCGGAATTTACGTCCATGGAATGTTACATGGCTTATGGCAACATGGAAAGCGTCATGGATATAACCGAACAGGTAGTATCCAAGGCGGCCCTAAAGGCTACAGGTTCCATGATCATCGAGTATCAGGGTAAAACCTTTGATTTAACTCCGCCGTGGAAGAAGGTAGATATGACGGAGGCCGTGGCCGAAATTACCGGTGTGGATTTTTCAAAGATTGACACAGACGAAGAGGCCCAGGCGGCGGCCATCGCATATGGAATGGACAAGGATGAGGTAAAAGGCCTTCCCCGGGGAAAGATTATCGCAGAGATGTTTGAAGCCTACTGCGAGACTACACCGGGATATTTGGACGGTCCCATTTTCGTAACGGGGCATCCCGTGGAGGTTTCACCCCTTGCCAAACGGGATCCAAAGGATCCGAGAATCACGAGAAGATTCGAGGCATACATCAACGGATGGGAGATTGCCAACGCCTTCTCCGAGCTCAATGATCCTATAGACCAGTACAATAGATTTAAGGAACAGCAGGCACAGTTGGATGCGGGAACGGACGATGAAGCTCATCCCATGGATGAGGATTTCGTAAATGCTTTAGAGGTAGGGCTTCCGCCTACCGGAGGTCTGGGAATCGGCATTGACAGGTTGATAATGTTGCTTACTGATGCGCCGACGATTAGAGATATTATTCTTTTCCCAACCATGAAACCTCTTTAGACTTGTTAAATTCCCGTATAACTGCGTTCTCGGAATATTTTGCGTCCTCGCGTACGATTAAAGTACGCTCCGGTTCAAAATATTCCTGCGGCCTTGTTCTACGGAAATTTACCTGCGTCTAAAAAAAGAAATTTTCCGGCGCTTAAAATTAAGGAAATTTTCCTGCGTCTAAAGGAGATTGAGATGCCGCGAAATTTTTCCCGCGCTTAAAGAAAACTTGTTTAATTGTAGAAATTTTTCTGAGACTAAAGGATCGATGCGCTGAGAATTTGTCCGGCGCTTAAACTTAAAAATGATTAAATTAACATAATAAGAAGGTATAGTATGAAAGACATATCGGTAAAA
This sequence comes from Firmicutes bacterium UBA3932, assembly GCA_002385825.1. Taxonomy (GTDB): domain Bacteria; phylum Bacillota; class Clostridia; order Peptostreptococcales; family Anaerovoracaceae; genus UBA1426. The sequence continues at coordinate 2,539 of DGEG01000148.1, forward strand.
GAAATATTTGATGCTCCAAATGATTATGCAGACAAAGAGGTGCAGGTCAGCGGATGGGTGCGCACGAACCGCAGCTCCAACCGGTTTGGATTTATCGAACTGAATGACGGCAGCTGTTTCAAATCCATCCAAGTCGTGTACGAAAAGGAGGGAATCGAGAACTTTGACGAAGTCTCGAAAATTACAATTGCCTCCGGCATAACGGTGAAAGGGATTCTGGTTTTGACTCCCGAAGCCAAGCAGCCCTTCGAGATCAAGGCCGCACAGGTTTCGGTGGAGGCAGGCTCCGCGACGGATTACCCCTTGCAGAAAAAACGTCACAGTCTGGAATTCCTGAGAGAAATTGCACATCTTCGCCCCAGGAGCAATACTTTTTCAGCCGTCTTTCGTGTGAGATCCTTGGTTGCCTATGCGATTCACAAGTTCTTCCAGGAACGGGGGTTCATCTATGTGCATTCTCCTATTATCACCGGCAGCGATGCGGAAGGAGCCGGCCAGATGTTCCGTGTCACTACCCTTGACCTGGAATCCCCGCCGCGAACTGCGGACGGAAAAGTGGATTACAGCCAGGATTTCTTCGGCAAATCCACAAACCTCACCGTGAGCGGGCAGCTTGAGGCGGAAGCCTTTGCCCTGGCTTTCCGCAAGGTATACACATTCGGCCCCACTTTCCGCGCAGAGAATTCCAATACGTCGAGACATGCTTCCGAGTTCTGGATGGTTGAGCCGGAGGTAGCTTTCGCAGACCTCTCTGACAATATGGATCTTGCGGAGGATATGATCAAATATATAATTAATTATGCCATGGAAAATGCGCCTCAGGACATGGCGTTCTTCAATGAATTTATCGATAAAGGTCTGCTTGACCGCTTACAGAACATAGTGGATTCTGATTTTGAGCGGATCAGCTACACGGAAGCCATCAACCTTTTGAAGAAATCAAAAGAAACATTCCAGTATCCTGTGGAATGGGGAATGGATCTGCAGACGGAGCATGAGCGCTATATCACCGAAAAGGTATACGGCAAACCCGTATTTGTGACCGACTATCCCAAGGATATCAAGGCCTTTTACATGCGCCTGAACGAAGATGGAAAAACCGTTGCCGCCATGGATTTGTTGGTTCCCGGAGTGGGAGAGATTGTGGGAGGAAGCCAAAGGGAAGAGCGTTACGATCTCCTGCTCAGCCGCATAAGGGAAATGGGACTGGAGGAAGAAGAGTATAAATGGTATATGGACTTGAGGAAATATGGCGGTGTCAAGCATGCAGGCTATGGACTGGGCTTTGAGCGTATCATCATGTATATCACGGGAATGTCCAACATTCGCGACGTGTTGCCTTTCCCAAGAACGCCAAAATCGGCTGAGTTCTAGTGCCATTCGGCAAAACTATTATGGAGGAATTTGATGAATCTTGCGATTCAAACAATAAAAATCGGCTTTATCAAAGCCATTAAAACCACCCTCACTCTTATGAAGGTGGTTTTACCTGTTTATGCTGTGGTAGTGATTATTAAGTATTCTCCGGTCATGTCATTTCTTGAGAGAATCTTCGAGCCGGCTATGAAAATTTTCTTGCTTCCCGGAGAAGCGTCGATTCCCCTCATATCCGGTTTTTTTACAGATGAGTATGGAGCCATTGCAGCTGCTACTCAATTTGGATTTACTCCCGTCGAGATTACTACCATTGCTATGGTCAATCTCGTATTTCATTCTATTCCCGTCGAGTACGCCCTGAGCCGGAAGATCGGGCTTCCGGCAGGAAAGTTCGTCCTTTACAGGGTTATTGCAGCTGTTATCGTAGGCTTGATAGTTTCGCGGATAGGGGGTATTTTTCTATGACAGCGTCATGGTCGGTTATAATAAATGAATTTTTGACCGGAAGCTTTTCTACGGTCATCAGTGTGTTGAAGGTGCTCATTCCTCTTATGATATTGATTGAATTCCTTCAAGTATTTCACGTCATGGAGAAGCTTTCGAAAAAGTTGTCAGCCGTAACAAAAGTGTTGGGACTTTCCCCGCCGGCCATACTTCCCCTGTTGGTGGCAACTGTGATGGGGGTAACTTACGGTGCAGGCACCCTCATTGAAATGAACAAAAAGGATCCTTTACCACGAAAAGATTTTATACTGATTGCCGTTTTCTTCTTTATTTGCCACGGCATTATAGAAACCACCGCGATTTGGGCAACAGTGGGGGCGAATGCATTTGTGATCTCTGTGGTACGCCTTGCTATTGCCGGGATATTTACAATGATAATCGCGCGACTTCCCATTTTTGGTGAACCGAAGTATGTAGAAGTTAGCGGTGAGGAAAAAGCGGAAGAGAAAGATTCGGACCGGGGCGGGGCATAATTTTCTTTGCCATTTATGCCGCGGAATGGTATACTATTTGCAAAACGTATGGAACCCGAAAAGGAAGAACAGCATAGACGCTTGGAACGGAATTCCATTCAATATACTTATAAACAGGAGGGTGCTTTAGATGAAAGGCTACACAAGCAATAACGTTAGAAATGTGGCTCTTGTCGGGCATGGAGGAAGCGGAAAGACCACTTTTTTGGAAGCTGCGCTTCTTGCTACGGGAGTGATAAACAGGCTTGGAAGAGTAGAAGACGGAAATACTGTATCTGACTACGATAAGATGGAGATAGAAAAAGGATATTCCATTAATTTATCCATCGTGCCCGTAGAATACAATAAAAAGAAGATTAATTTCATCGATACACCGGGTTATTTTGATTTTGTAGGCGAAGTGAACAGCGCCTTGAGAGCCTGTGAAGCTGCCGTTATTCTGGTAGACGCTTCTGCAGGTGTCCAGGTGGGTACGGAAAAAGCCTGGAACTCCTGCAAAGACCATAATATCCCCACATTTTTCCTTATCAACAAGATTGACAAGGAAAATGTAGATGTAGATAAGATCGTGGCAGACCTTAAAGCCAAGTTCGGTACTTCCCTGGTGGTTTTGACAGAGCCCAGTGAAGGCGAAGTGAAGGAAGTTCTCACAGAGGCGGTAGCCGAGAGCGACGAAGAGCTGCTGGAAAAGTATTTCAGCGGTGAAGAGTTTACCGATGAAGAGTTTACAAGAGGCTTAACGAAAGGTATCGCTTCCAGGTTCATTATACCTATAATGACCAGCTGCGCGCTGGATGGCAGAGGAGTTAAAGAATTTCTGGACGCTATTCTGAAATATGCCCCGGCTCCCGGGGATTATCCGGGCTATGAAGGTAAGGATGAAAAGGGCGAAACCGTGACGAGGAAATGCGATGCCGGCGAACCTGTTTCCGCTTTCGTCTTTAAGACTCTTGTGGACCCGTTTGTAGGAAAGATTTCCTTCCTTAAAGTCATAAGCGGTAAAGTGACGCCTGGTATGGAGCTCTACAATGCCAGGGCTGAAAGAGCGGAGAAATTGAGTACGCTCTTCCACTACAGAGGGAAGAACCAGGGAGAAGTTTCCGTCGTTGAGGCGGGAGATATTGTAGTCGCCACTAAACTGCAATATACCCAGACGGGAGACACCCTCTGCGATAAAGCCAGTTACATTCAATATCCGGCCATCGAATTTCCGGAGCCCTGCCTGTTCATGGCGGTTCAAGGAAAAGCGAAAGGTGACGAGGACAAGATCGGTTCCGGTATACAGAAACTCATGGAAGAAGATCCTTCCTTTACGATAGTGAGAAATAACGAAACGCATCAGATTCTCATCGGCGGGCAGGGTGATATACAGATAGGAATTATCACCGCCAAGCTGAAAGAGAAATACGGAGTTGAAGTGGAACTTGCGGATCCGAAGGTGGCATATAGGGAGACTATCAAAGGAAAATCCGATGTGCAGGGTAAGCATAAGAAGCAGACAGGAGGAGCGGGCCAATACGGCGATGTGCATATTCGCTTCTCACCCAGCACGGAAGTCTTCGAGTTCTCCGAAGAGATCTTCGGAGGAGCGGTTCCTAAAAACTATATACCTGCAGTTGAAAAAGGCTTGAGAGAGAGCATGGAGAAAGGACCTTTGGCAGGTTATCCGGTTGTTAATATCAAAGCGGTGCTGTATGACGGGTCGTATCACGACGTAGACTCCAACGAAATGGCGTTTAAAATTGCCGCAAGCCTGGCATTCAAGAAAGGTATCGTGGAAGCCAACCCTGTTTTGCTGGAGCCGATAATGCGGGTGGAGATTACCGTGCCCGAAGAGTACATGGGCGATATAATGGGTGATCTGAACAAGAGAAGAGGTAAGATCTTGGGAATGGAACCCCTGTCGGACGGAGGCCAGAAAGTTATTGCGGAGGTGCCCCAGGCAGAGATGTTCAAGTATGCCATTACCTTACGCGCCATGACTCAAGCGAGGGGAACCTTCACGATGAAATTTGAGCGGTATGAAGAAGTTCCGCCTCATATAGCAGAGAAAGTTATCGAAGAAGCAAAGAGAGAGGAACAGTAACTCGATTTACATTTTATCAAAGAGAAACTCCACTGTGCATCCGTATGGTGGAGTTTTTATTCACTAAAAGCGGTGCGGGCGGGGAATATCCTGTCGTGCCGGGGAACGAGGTAATGCATGGGAAAGAAAGGGACCACTGTTTTTGTATGCCAGGAATGCGGCAACGAGAGCCCCAAATGGATGGGGCAATGCATCTGCGGTGCCTGGAATTCCATGGTGGAGGAGAAAGTTCTGCCAGCCTCTACCGAAGATAAAAGGCGCAGGGCCGCTCAGGGCAGAACAGTCAAAGCTGTAAGGCTGGATGAGGTAAAATCGGGAGCGGAGAGCAGGATAGACACTGAGATCGGCGAATTGAACCGGGTTTTGGGAGGCGGTCTGGTGACAGGCTCCCTTACCCTCATTTCGGGAGAGCCGGGCATCGGCAAATCCACGCTGATTATCCAGGCAGCCTCCAAAATCGCCTCTAAAGGACAGCCCGTGTTATACATAACAGGAGAAGAATCTTTGGAGCAGATCCGGATGCGGGCGGATCGGGTGTGCAAAGGAAATATGGAAAACCTGTATCTGCTTTCGGAGACCAATATGGAAAATGCTCTTGCGGTTACGGAAGAGCTGAAACCCTGTTTCCTGGTAATAGATTCAATTCAGACTATGTATTCGGCGGAGCTGGAATCGGCGCCGGGCAGCGTTTCTCAGGTGAGAGCCTGCACCAACGAGCTGATGCGAGAGGGTAAGGAGAGGAACATTCCTGTCTTTATCGTCGCTCATGTAACCAAGAGCGGTGATCTGGCCGGACCGAAGATCATTGAACATCTGGTGGATTGTGTACTCTATTTTACGGGAGAACGGAATCAGGAAATCCGTATCCTTCGGGCATACAAAAACAGGTTTGGGACCACCAGCGAGGTGGGAGCCTTTGAAATGACCGGAGAAGGACTTTCGGAGATAGAAAATCTATCGGGAAGCTTCCTCGAAGGCATGGAAGACGGCGTGGAAGGCTCCATAGCCACAGCGGTTTATGAAGGCACCAGGCCTCTCCTCCTTGAAGTTCAAGCATTGACCGCTCCTACGCATATCGGTTTTGCCAGAAGGACTGCCATAGGAGTGGAGCTCTCCCGGCTGAATATGATTCTGGCCGTACTAGACCGCAAAGCCGGTATATCTCTAATCAACCAGGATGTATATGTAAATATCGTCGGCGGGCTTCGCCCGGAAGGTACTTCTACTGATCTGGCCGTAGCATTGGCTATCTTTTCTACCTACAAGCGCATACCCTGCACGAAGAGAACCTTGGCCATGGGAGAAATAGGGCTGACAGGCGACCTGCGTTCCGTGCAGAATGCGGAGAAGATCGTTAAAGAGGCTGCACGGATGGGTTTTCAGCGGGTCATCCTTCCACAGAAAAATGCCAACCGCATGACGGAAATTACGGAAGGTATCGAATTGCTGGGTGTCAAAAGCCTGGCGGAGGCTATAAAAGTCATATAACTATTCATAGATGCATTAATAAAAAGGTAGTGAGCAAATGAAAGAATGCACAGATTACGCTTATGAGGTGGGTCCTATCCGGCCCCCCAGCGAAGCGGCAAGTTTACTGTTGAGAGTTACGAGAAATTGTCCGTGGAACAGATGTAAGTTCTGCGGTGTCTATAAAAAGACGCGATTCAGCGTCCGGCCCAAGGAACATGTACTGAAGGACATCGATTCGATAAAGATGTGGACGGATTGGCTTAAGGCGGCTGAAGCAGCCGGTGCACAGGAACGAAAGGGCCTGGCGGAGCGATTTTTTAATAAGTTGGATGAAGAACAGTCCTGGGTTTACAGCTCGGCTGCCCATTGGTATCGAAACGGCATGAAGTCGGTATTTTTGCAGGATTCAGACAGCCTTGTGATCAAGCCGGACGATCTGGTAGACATCCTTACTTATATAAGAAAGCAGTTTCCTGAAATCGAGCGGATTACCTCTTATTCCAGATCCGAGACGGTGGCCCGAATCAGCGATGAGAACATGAAGCGCATAGCGGATGCGGGGTTGAATCGAATTCACATCGGCATGGAAACGGGTTCCAATGTGGTTCTGAAACTGGTTGACAAAGGGACGACAAAGGAAAAGCATATAATTGCGGGCAGGAAAGTGAAGGCCGCAGGTATCGAGCTATCGGAGTATTTCATCCCGGGACTTGGAGGAAACGAGTATTCAGAGTTAAATGCCATAGAAACGGCGGATGCGTTAAATAAAATAAATCCCGATTATATACGAATCCGGACCTTGGCCGTAACCCAACGGGGTTCTCTGATTGAGGATTACAGAAAAGGGGTTTTTACCAGGGCTAATGACACCAAAATGATTGAAGAGCTTCTTTTAATGGTAGAAAACCTGGAAGGGATCACCAGTACCATAGTAAGCAGCGATCACATCATAAACCTGCTTCCTGAAGCCGACGGGCGTTTACCCGATGATAAGCAAAAAATAATTTCGGTACTGAAAGGTTATCTCGAGTTGCCGGAAAATGAGAAGATTATCTATCGGATCGGACGTAGAACAGGGGTGATGAGCTCGATAAAGGACCTTGATGATGGGGACAGTAGAGACCATGTTTTGGGCCTTATAAATAAATACGGTATCAACAGCGATAATGTAGACGCGTTTGTTGATGATTTGGTGAATCGATTTATATAGAAGAAGGAGAAGGGAAATGGCAGGAACAAAGACAGATAATTTAGAAGGCGATGTTCTGATTTCCTATGATCCCAGCAACGGGGAGATGATCGGAACAGTACGAAAAACAAGCATTGATGAACTTGAAGAAAAGGTACGGACAGCCAGAAATGCGCAAAAAATATGGTCGGCGCTTACGATAGATGAGAGGATTGACTATTTAAAGAAATGCGCCGATGCGCTGCGCGGGCGAGCCGGGGAAATATCGGAGCTTCTCAGCAGGGAAATGGGAAAGGATTTGAGACGTTCCACCAATGAGGTAAGGAGCTGTTGCGATGATGTTTCTTTTAAAACGGCAGAGATAAAAGAGGCGCTTAAGACCAGGGTCATAGAAGGCGATGGCATGGAAACTCAAATTCAGTATAACCCTCTGGGAGTTTGCGCGGTAATCGCTCCGTGGAATTACCCGGTATCCATGGGTCACTGGCTCATCATCCCAACTCTCATTGCGGGAAATACGGTAATCTACAAGCCGTCGGAAGAAACGCCTCTTGTGGCCGGAGCTTACGTGGATGCCTTTAACGAAGTTCTACCGGAAGGCGTTCTCCAGATCGTCTACGGCGACGGAAAGCTGGGCGACGCATTGGTTCGTTCGGAGGTGGATCTTGTAGCATTCACAGGTTCCCGGGAAACAGGAAAAAAGATCATGACCAGTGCGGCTTCCGGGTTGAAGAGACTGATTATGGAGATGGGCGGAAAAGATCCGATGATCGTACTGGAAGACGCTGATATTGAGAGGGCCGCTCGCTTCGCTGTGGCCAGCAGCTTTGAAAACGCCGGTCAGATGTGTGTCAGCACAGAAAGGATATTGGTTGACGAAAAGATTGCTGACGAATTTGAAGAACTGGCGGCAGCCAATGTCCAGCGCTATAAGATCGGCCCCTGGACTGACCCGGAAGCCAACATAGGCCCTATTATCAACGAGAAACAGCGCAACAAGATCATAAGCCACATAGAGGATGCTGTAGCAAAGGGCGCCAAAGTTTTGGCAGGCGGCACAGATCATCCTCCGCGATATGTTATGCCCACAGTGCTCTCAAATGTTACGCAGGATATGTTGATCTGGCAGGAGGAGACCTTCGGGCCCGTAGCGTGTATCACCAGGTTTAGAGATTTAGATGAAGCCGTAAGACTGGCCAATGACAGCACACTGGGGCTGGGAGCAGCGGTGTTCGGCAAAAAGGATGCGGAAGAGGTGGCTAACCGCCTGGAGGCGGGCATGGTGGGAATTAACAGGGGACCCATCGGCATCGGAGATTCTCCCTGGGCAGGAGCCAAGCAGAGCGGGATCGGCTATCATGGCTCGCCCGACGGACACAGGCAGTTCACCCAGGTTCGCACCATAACAAGACGAAAATAAGATAAAAACAAGGCTGACCTCCATAAGGCGGGTCAGCCGTTTTTTATTGGTTCCTGCAAATATTTATGTTTGTACTTAAAATCAACACTTTTTTATTCCGCCGATCCGGCCTTTACGCGCTTCAGGCGGGCAAACCTGGGAAGTCCGTTTTCAGTGGGACGGTCCACTTCCCCATTAATCAAAGGCAGAGCATAATCTATAAAGGGTTGAAGCACTCCGTTTCCGGCATCATTAATCCACTCTCTCGGCACCTTTTTCTCAGCATTGGCAACTTCCACCAAATCCACCAGGCCGGTTTTGCACTTATATATTTCTCCGGGTTCTCTCTCAAAGGTTATCATTTTATCCGTAATGCCTGATTCTGCGGCCTCAAATGCGGCTTTTCCTGCCAGATAAGCTTCTTCCACGTCCGTGGCAGAGGCCAGGTGAGCCGCGCAGCGCTGGAGCAGACTCAATTCTATTCCTCTGACCTTGGCTTTGAGCTTAGCGTTTGCATATTCTGCCAGGTTGGCAGCAAGCCCTCCCATTTTGGCGTGGCCGAAGGCGTCTTTCTCTTTGGTCTGGTCGGAAAAATAAGAGACGATATATGTGCCGTTTTTGTCCTTTATTCCTTCGGATACAGCTACCAGCACATCGCCCTGTTCCTCGTAGACGCGGGAGACATCCGAGAGGAAGTTGGACATATCGAAGGGGACCTCGGGCAGGTAGACCAGGTCAGGGCCATGATCTTTATACCTTATTCCTGCCAGGGCAGAGGCTGCGGTGAGCCAGCCGGCGTTTCTGCCCATGACTTCGATGACTGTTATGGAGCCTCTGTCGTATACTTTTGCGTCCCGGCTCACTTCCATGAAGGTGGTGGCTATATATTTCGCAGCGCTCCCGTAACCCGGACAATGGTCCGTTGCGGCCAAGTCATTGTCGATGGTCTTTGGGATGCCGATAACGCGACATTCATAGTCGTGTTGAGAAAGATAGCTGCTGATCTTGCTGCTGGTATCCATGGAATCGTTTCCGCCTATGTAAAAGAAATATCTGATGTCATATTTTTTAAAGATGTCCAGGATGCGTTTATAATCCGTATCATCCACCATGAAATCGGCCAGCTTATAGCGGCAGGAACCGAGGACAGAGGATGGTGTGTATCGCATCAGAGATAATTCGGCGGGATCCTCTTGAGTAAGATCGTAGATTTCGTCGTTTAAAACGCCTTTGATTCCGTGAGCCGCTCCATATACCTTGGTTACATTGGCAGAAGCCATGGCGGTTTCAATACATCCGAGAGCACTGGCATTGATTACGGAGGTAGGCCCTCCCGACTGCCCTATCAACACAGCTCCGACTAATGCTTTCATAATAAACGCCTCCCCGTTATAATATTCAGGAAACCCAGGTTTCCCGGTATGTATCCTATCACACTATCACGCTATAGAATACCATTTTTCAGCCGGGATAACAAGTCCGGCGCTGACCGAAGACGGTGTCAAGTTGTTGTGGAGTGTTTGCTTGACACCTCTCCCGATGTTATGCAACCAAACTCATGTCTCTTAT
>DGEG01000093.1:0-8835 GCA_002385825.1 Firmicutes bacterium UBA3932
GCTCAGGCAGATAAGAAATGTCTTCGATGTGGTCCGCGGCGATAAGGTCAAAGTAGTGTCGGTGGATTTCGATACGGAAGAAGTGTCCTGGAGGAAGAACAGCCTCTACGATACCTTTACGTCATTGATGGCTTGCGAGTATATGAAGCCCATGGCAGAGATTTTTGCCACCATGAAAGTGCGGGAGAAGGATTTCGTTGCCGGGGCCCCGGGATATATCATTATGAGAAACAATGGGGACGGGCACGGTGTTCCGCCGAGCTACAATATCTTTTTCTACAATTTCAGCGAAAGGTTGGTGAACACTCCTCCGGAGCTGGTGACCCAGAGCATGGCGGAAGAAGAAATCAAGAGATACGAAAAGCAGACGGAGTTCTTCGTAAGGCTTGCCGGGCTCAACGGAAAGTTTCGAATTGCCCGCTGCCGGTTTACAAAAGAGGCCATATTGGCAAGATACGACCGGTTATGCAACGGAAAGAGACATGAGAACAATCGTGAAAAGCTGGTGAGAAAGTGGCTGGAGTCCCCGGAAGTTTCTGTGGATTTGGTAACGGCCTCACAGGTTTTGAATGTGAAGGCGGAACAGCCCGGAAGCAGCATGGAATTGGTTATTATCGATCCTGTTAAAGACGGCTCCAACTGAGTTTGTCCGGTGCCAAAACCGGGGAGACCAGAGTATGATGAAAGGACGACCAAAGGAGACAGTCCCTTTTGATTTTAATCGCTGCAAGATTATTTTGCCATTAGATGGGTGGTTGCAGAGGAATAATAGCAAATCAGTACTTTTTTTTGAGCAAACATATAATTGAATATTCTGAATTAATATAGTAGTCTGAAGGTGTCGAATAAGGGCATTCATACACGCTAAAAATTTTGAAAATTAAGACATAATTCTGTCGGGATAAAATGCTAGCGAATTAGGCAGGATGCCGAAAGTATCGTTACCAAAAAAAATTATTGGAGGGATATGTATGGATATGAGGCTTTTAATTATCGGTACCGGCGGTGTAGGAACATCTGCGGCAAAAATCATCAAGAGAGCCGGTAAAGAAGGCGAATGGGCTGAGAAAGTAGTTCTTTCAGACTACAATCTGGCCAGAGCCGAGGCCGTTGCAAAAGAATTGGATGATCCTCGCTTTGTTCCGGAAAAGATCGATGCGAGAGATCCTGAAAGCATCAAAGCAGTGGTTAAGAAGCACGACATCACTTGGGTCCTCAACGTAGTAGAGCCGGAATTCAATGAAGTCATCTTTGATACTTGCTACGAATTGGGCATCGGCTATATGGACTGCGCCATGACGCTTAGCAAGAGACATCCGGAGAAGCCCTTCGAGCTTGTCCATATCAAGCTGGGTGACTATCAGTTTGAAAGACATGAGGCATGGAAAGAAAAAGGAATCATGGCTCTGGTCGGTTCCGGAGTAGAACCCGGAATGGCAGACGTGTTCGCGGCGTATGCGCAGAAACATCTCTTTGACGAGATCGATGAGATCAACGTAAGAGATGGCGACAACTACGAGATCCCCGGCTACGAAGGCGTTGCTTTTGGATTCTCCGTCTGGACCACTATCGAAGAATGCTTGAATCCTCCTCATGTTTGGGAAAAAAGCAAAGGCTGGTATACGACAGAATACTTCTCGGAGCCCGAGATTTTCAGCTTCCCCGGAGGCATAGGCGATGTGGAAGTCGTCAACGTAGAGCATGAAGAAGTCATGCTTGTGCCCAGAGTAATCGATTGTAACAGAGTTACATTCAAGTACGGAGTTCCCCGCGAAATGAGGCAGCTGCTTCTGAACCTGAAGGATGTAGGCATGGCCGACGCAGAAAGAAAGATCAAAGTGGGCGATGCGGAGATTACTCCGAGAGATTTCCTCGTAAAGGTTGTACCCGATCCTCAGGAAGTATCAAAGAACATGATCGGAAAAGGCTGTGCCGGCACCTGGGTAACAGGAACGAAAGACGGCCTGAGAAGATCCGTTTATCTCTATCAGATTGCGGACAACCAGGAGTGCATGAAAAAGTACGGAACTAACTCCGTTGTGGCCCAGACCGCTGTGAGCCCGGTCATCATGCTGGAACTCATCGCAAAGGACATCTGGTATCTTGACGGTGTCCACGGACCCGAGTCCTTCGATCCGGATCCCTACATAGAGAGACTGGCCAAGTACGAATTCCCGGCGGGAATGGAAGAGAAAGACTCTGAATATGCTCAAACGCTTCATCAGAAAGCCCTGCTGGAGGCCATGAAGTAAAGAAAGTTTGGATTTCGCGTTATACAAAATATATTTAAAAACTGCCCCGGGTGAATTGATTCCCGGGGCAGTTTTTCAAAAATCAAAAGGGACTGTCCCTTTTGATTTTTTGATTTCTAATCTGAAAGCAGCCGGTCGAAAATTTCACGGTTTATGCGTTTGACCGGTGCCCCCGAAAGGTTGGAGCATACCGTTATGGAGACATCCAGCTCCGGACAGACCCAGAAGCTTGCTCTGAAACCGTCGTCGGTTCCTTCATGGCCGTAGAGGAAATAGCCTTTTTGCTCCCGGCGAAACCAGGCCATCCCGATTCTCTCCTGGTTGTTGGGAACGATTGAGTGCTCCTTCCAAGCCTCATCAAAAGTAGAGGGTTTGAGTATTTTTTTGCCGAGAACCGCCCGTGCCCATATTGCCATGTCATCCAAATTGGAAGTGAGGGTGGAGCTGGGACCGTGGGCGCGGTTGTATGGGAAGTGCTTTACGATGGCGAAATTATTGTCTTTCGTCTTTTCGTGGGGGGCGCAGACCTCATCCATGTTGCGTCGAAAGGTGAGCAGGTCCGAATTGTCCATCCCCAGAGGAGAGAAAATGTTTTCCGCAACGTAATCCTCAAAGCTTTTACCGGACACAGCGGCGATGACAGCACCTAAAATTTCATATCCGATATTGCTGTACGCAAACTTGCCTTCTTCCGGATCGAAGAGAAGGTAGGCTTCCCGGACTTCCGGAGATAATACGTAGCGCAGCAGGGCGCCGTCATCGGTTTCCGGTTGGTCCCAATGGTAATCCTTTACGTCGGGCATTCCGGAAGTATGGGAGAGGAGCTGGCGGATAGTTATTCTCCTGTACCTGTCGTCGGACATGCGGAAGTCGGGAAGATAAACGATCAATTTTTCATCCAGGTCCAGCAAACCCTTTTCCCAAAGCTGCAAAATGGATGTTGACACAAAGAGTTTAGTGACCGAGGCCATATGGAAAATATGGTTCCGCTGCAGCGGGGATTTCGTCAAGGCGTTTTGCCAGCCTAGTGAAGAGAAATAGTCGCGGTCTCCGATTCCCACGTGAACGGCCAGACCGGGCAGGTCGTAATAGTACAGGGCCTTGTTGAGATAGGTGTCCAGATGGGCAAAATTCACATTGCTAAGCATTTTAATACTCCTTATACTATTATTGTGAACAATCATGAGCAATTATAACATAAAAGCAAACCGCTACTCCGGTTTGCGGCAGAAGGTTAAAATGATTCACCGAAGACAAAACCGGAAAGTTTTGTTGCCGGAACTAATTATAACATAAGAGCATTAGCGGGAACAAACCATAGCCTGTTTCCGTGTGCGTTAATAAAAGGAGGATATAATGCAGTACAGGGCGTTTTCTCCGTCGGGAGAAAAAGTATCTCTTCTGGGCTTAGGAACCATGCGCCTTCCGGTAATGGGGAAGGACGAGACAGCTATTGATGAAGAGAAGGCCATTCGATTGATACGTTATGCCGTCGATAAGGGTGTGAACTACGTGGACACCGCATATATGTACCACGGTGGAAACAGCGAAGTCGTCTTAGGCAGAGCTTTAAAGGACGGCTATCGTGAAAAGGTCTTTCTGGCCGATAAGATGCCTATATGGCTTGCGGAAAAAGCGGGTGGGGTTGAGGCGCTTTTTGAAGAGCAGTTTCGCCGCCTTGATGTGGAGTTCATCGACTTTTACTTGGTCCATAATCTCACCAAAAGTATCTGGCAGGATGTGAAAGAGAAGAACGTGTTGCCCTTCTTGGAGAAGATGAAAGCAGAAGGTCGTATCGGAAAGATTGGGTTTTCTTTTCATGACGAACTGGATGTTTTCAAAGAAATTGTAGACGAATATCCCTGGGAGTTCTGCCAGATTCAGCTCAATTTTATGGATAAGGAATTCCAGGCAGGGGTGGCAGGGTTGAAATATGCGGCAGAAAAGGGTCTTCCTGTCGTGATCATGGAGCCGTTAAAAGGCGGCAAGCTGGTAAAAGCCTTGCCCGATTCCGTGGCTGCATTATGGGAGAGCTTCCCTGTGAAGAGAACGCCGGCGGAATGGGCGCTGCGTTGGGTGGCGGATTTTCCCGAAGTTCTCACCATCCTCAGCGGGATGAGCGAAATAGAGGAAGTGGATGAAAATATTCGCATTCTTGAAAACGCCAGCCCCGGCAGTCTCACGGAAGAAGAAAAGAGTCTGATAGGGAAAGTGTCGGCAGAGTACAAGAACCTGATAAAAGCTTCCTGTACGGCCTGCAGATATTGCATGCCTTGTCCCAAGGGAATCGACATTCCCAGGGTGTTAGATCAGTATAATCAATGGCATATGTACCGCAGCGTCCGTGAGTCCAGGCGGCAATACGGCTTTCTAAAGAAAGGCAGCAGGCCTGTGGATTGCATCGATTGCAAGGCTTGTGAGGAACAGTGCCCCCAGCACCTGCCGGTTTCGGATATCATGAGGGAAATGGTAGACACCTTCGGAGAATAAATGCAAAAAATCAAAAGGGACAGTCCCTTTTGATTTTTTGATTATCTCAGTGAATGCAGGAAGTCGTCAAAGTCCTCAAATTCGCTCTGTATAAAGTCGTAGACAATAGGCTCCTTGAATTCATATTTTGCTGTTGCTAATAGTGAGGAACCCAAAGTGCTTTTCTGCAAACGCCGCTCAATTGAGTGAATTACTTTCAGCTCGTAAGCCGCCACGATCAACTGCCCGAAGTCGGAAACGTAATACAGCCCGTAAACATCTTCGTTTAGACTGAATACTTTAGCGTTGACGTGGTCGTTGTCTTTTTTAAATTCCATGAAGAGCCTGCCGTTTTCATGATTGGTCTGCATCGCAGTGGCCACCAGCGGGAGAAACTCCTCGTCGAACTCCACGGGATCCGTCAAGATTTCATAAACCGTGACGTATTCAGGCCGATTCATCATCATGGCCGCTTCCGCTGAGGTGATTCGGAAAGAAGAACGGCGGGTGGCCGATAATACTTTACGGTTCGAAACGGTTATTTCCAGAACCACAAGCTCATACTTCCCGTTCATGTCTATTAAAGCTTCGCAAAGATAAGAAGCTGTGCCGTTTTCGTCCGTGTATTCTTCAATGGTATTTTTGCACAGGGTAGCTGCTTTTTTTGCCGCTAATGCGTCGAGATCGATATCGCCTTCAATTAAATAGGAGGCGCCTTCCCAGTCCCTGGCAAAACAGCGCATGACAAAATAATGAATCAGCTGATAGTCCGAAAGGATAGGCGTACAAATTTTCTCAATGATGGCTTGCCTTTCCTTCGGAGATAATGTTACCGGTTCCTCTAACAGAGTTTTGTATTCCTTGACCGGTTCAGGAAGAGGTACTTTCAGTTTTCTGCTTTCCGAGGCAAAATGCTGCAACAGATAAAGGGCTTCTTTTTGAGTAACGGGGACTTTCCTGCCGCCAAGTCCTCCGATGAGCTTTTGTTCAACAGCAGTCAGTGCAAAAATATCATTGCCTTGCAGGCTCTGATAAGTGTCAAGCCCATATTCTTCGGCATCAAAATAGAAAAACTGATAGAAATCTTCCCAGACCTCCGAAGAGAAAATTTTCCAATGAAAGGAGAGGGCCACTACACCCATCAACCGCGTGTCAGTAACAAACGCGGATACAAACCGACGATTCTCAAGGGATGTGATTTTAGGTTCTTCGGCTCCGCCTTTTATCAGTTTAAAATTCTGTCTCTTCAAATCAATACTCCATGAAAAATAATAGTAATGGGGCTACCCATAGGAACAGTATACATTATTCTATGACAAAAGTGTATGGTTTAATTCTGCAACTTACAACTTGCATTTGGTGTTGCATTTGGTGTCTGACGCCAAATACAAGTTTGTACAACGACGGACAAGAAATAGGGGCGCTTTGCCCCTTATTTTGTTCTCGCACCACAAAGTTGTAAAAAGTGTCAGACACCAAATACAAATAGGGGATGATTGACAAAGTCCGGGAAAGGGAATAATATGATATTCGTTGAGTTAAATAACACGCCTTATCGAGAGTGGCTGAGGGATTAGGCCCAGTGAAGCCCGGCAACCTGCTTGTTTTCTGAAAACAGCAAAGGTGCTAAATCCTACAGAATTAATTCTGAAAGATGAGGGGAGCTGTTGTTAATTACCCTCTTCGAAAAGAAGAGGTTTTTCTTTACAGAGGCCCGGAAATGGAGGAAAAACAAATGAAGAAAACTTTATTTTCATCTGAATCGGTAACGGAAGGGCATCCTGACAAGCTGTGCGACCAGATTTCTGACGCGATTCTGGATGCGGTGATCGCAAAGGATCCTAATGCCAGAGTTGCTGTTGAGACGACGGCTACCACCGGCATGGTCATGGTCATGGGCGAGATGACCACGGATTGCTATGTGGATATTCCTCGCGTGATTCGCGACGTGATTGTCGACATAGGTTATGACAAAGGCGAGTATGGTTTTGACGGACATACTTGCGCGGTGCTTACGGCCATCGATGAACAGTCGCCGGACATTGCTATCGGCGTTAACAAGGCATTGGAATATAGAGATGGGACTCTCGACGACGAATTGGATGCCATTGGCGCGGGAGACCAGGGCATCATGTTCGGCTATGCTACAAGAGAAACCCCCGAGCTCATGCCTATGGCAATTTCCCTTGCTCACAAGCTTGCCAAGAAATTGGCAGAGGTCAGGAAATCCGGAGAGCTGCCATATTTAAGACCGGACGGAAAAACCCAGGTAACCGTGGAATACGAAGGCAAGAAGGTGGTCCGTGTGGACACGGTGCTTATTTCCGCCCAGCACGACCCGGAAGTGAGCCAGGAACAGATTCGAAAGGATCTCATTGAAAAAGTAATCAAGCCCGTGGTTCCGGCGGAGCTGATGGATGGAGAAACCAAGTATTACGTCAATCCTACCGGGCGGTTTGTCATCGGCGGTCCTCACGGGGATTCGGGGCTAACGGGCAGAAAGATCATCGTAGACACTTACGGAGGTTACGGCAAGCACGGAGGCGGCTGTTTCTCCGGTAAGGATCCTACGAAAGTGGACCGGTCCGCGGCCTACATGGCCCGCTACATTGCCAAGAACATTGTGGCTGCAGGACTTGCTGACGAGTGCGAAGTCCAGTTTGCCTATGCCATAGGAGTTGCAAGGCCGGTTTCCGTCTTTGTGGACAGCTTCGGAACGGGCAAAATACCCGATGAAAGACTGGCTGAAATTGTGAGGGCTAATTTTGACCTTCGCCCCGCAGCCATAATTCGTGATCTGGATCTCAGACGGCCAATTTATCGCCAACTGGCAGCCTACGGCCACTTCGGACGGCCGGAGTTGGATCTGCCCTGGGAGCGGACGGATAAAGTGGAACTTTTGAAGACGGAGGCGCAAAAATAGGCCGAATAGAAGAAGCCAGATAAAATAAGACAGATAAGTATGCCGGATGAATATAAAGGTTCTCATACAGCTACGGTGCATGATTTGCAGCCCATGATTCGGGCATGAGGTTTGAGTAACACGGAAGCAGACTGCTCGAATATATTAATATGTAAGTTTTGGAAGCATAGAAAGAAGAGCGGATGTTGGCAAATTGAGCATTTCATATTGACCACGCCCGCTCTTTGTAATAAAATTAACGACAAATCAAAAAACAGAGGGACGTTCTATGGGAATAATCGTTACGAAATTCGGAGGAAGCTCCGTGGCCGACGGAATCCAGTTGGCCAAACTAAAAAATATAATTGAACAGAATAAAGACAGGAAATACGTCATCGTATCCGCGCCGGGAAAACGATTTGAACAGGACAATAAAGTCACGGACCTGCTTTACTTGTGCAAAGCCCACATCGACCACAATCTGGATTACAGGCAGATTTTCCAGGTGGTCTGCGACCGCTTCCTGGCACTTAAGTTAAACTTAAATATTGATGTAGACCTGGAGAAGGAATTCGCCGAGATCGACAGAAATTTGCAAAACAACGGAAGCGAAGACTATATTGCAAGCCGGGGAGAATATCTGACAGCCCTGGTGGTTTCGGCCTATCTTGGATATGACTTCGTGGATACCGCCGACCTGATCTGTTTCGATGAGAGAGGCAAACTCCTGGATGAGGAAACGAACAAAAGATTATCCGAAGAACTCAGCAAACATGAAAGAGCTGTGATCCCAGGTTTTTACGGAAGCAAGCCCGACGGAAGAATCAAGACCCTTTCCAGAGGCGGCTCGGATATAACGGGCGCATTGGTGGCGCGGGCAGTAAAGGCAGACGTTTACGAAAACTGGACGGACGTATCAGGTTTCATGGTGGCAGATCCGAAAATTGTAAAGAATCCTGAGCGAATCGATATGGTTTCTTACAAAGAGTTGAGGGAGCTTTCATACATGGGAGCCTCAGTTCTCCACGAAGATGCTATTTATCCGGTACGCGCCAGCAACATCCCCATAAACATTAGAAATACCAACGATCCGGACAATCCGGGAACTCTGATCGTTTCCGATACCAGCGAAAAAGCGGAAGACAAGATCATAACCGGCATTGCCGGGAGCAAGGACTTCGTAGTCATAGCTATTTACAAAAATATGATGAG
>DGEG01000093.1:9056-9434 GCA_002385825.1 Firmicutes bacterium UBA3932
ATTTCCATCGTGCTGTCGAAGAAGAAGCTCAACGGAAAATTGGAAGACATCGTAGAAGAAATGCATAGACGTCTCCAGCCCGACAGCCTGGATGTGCACGAGAATATGGCTTTGATCGCAACGGTAGGAAGGGGCATGAACCGGCGGCGCGGCGTATCGGCAAAGCTGTTCGATGCGCTCTATAAGGCAGGCATTAACGTTCGGATGATCGATCAGGGCTCCAGCGAGATGAATATCATCGTCGGCGTGGAAAATGTGGATTTTGAAAACGCCATACGGGCTATTTACAATGCCTTCTTCGGCGAAGGAGAAGAAGACAAACTCTAATAATATACATTGGTTACATATACGGCCGCGGCATTCAACTCCCGCGGCCGT
>DGEG01000001.1 GCA_002385825.1 Firmicutes bacterium UBA3932
TCCGTCGATATGGTTTATAATGACGAGTAAATAATGAGGTTGCTCCACATTAGTAACTACGAGAGAGGTTGCCCATGAAGTGCCCATTTTGCGAAGCGAAAGAAACGAGAGTTATCGATTCCAGGCCTACTGAAGAAGGACAAGCTATCCGTCGACGCCGTGAGTGCGATAATTGTAAAAAGCGTTTCACTACCTACGAAAAGGTAGAGGAAATGCCTTTTATGGTGATAAAGAAAGACGGAAGCAGGGAAGCCTTTGATCGTAACAAGGTCTTAAACGGCATTCTGAAAGCCTGCGAAAAGCGGCCGGTTTCCATTTCTCAAATAGAAAAGATCGTTGATGAAATAGAGCGCGGTCTGAACAATATGATGGAAAAGGAAATCGAAAGCAAGGTGATCGGCGAAGTAATCATGGAACACCTGCGGGAATTGGACGAAGTGGCCTACGTGCGATTTGCCTCCGTTTATCGTCAGTTTACCGACGTGAATACCTTTATTGCTGAGATAGAAAAACTTCTGACAAACGGAAAGGAAAAAGACAAATGACGCAGGCATATCAGATAGCCATTGACGGGCCTTCCGGGGCGGGCAAGAGTTCCGTAGCGAAGAAGCTTGCCGCCAAGCTGAACATCGACTATATAGATACGGGTGCCATGTACCGGGCGGTAGCTTACAAGATGCTGCGGGAAGGCATAGGCATTGAAGACAGGGAAGCGCTTAAGGCCATGTTGGAGAACATCCACATCGACTTCAGCCGGGGAGAGACTATTCTGGACGACGAAGTTATAAGCGAGAAAATACGCACGCCTGAGATTTCCAAACTGGCGTCGGATGCCTCGGCACTGCCGGAGGTTCGCGAGAAACTCGTTTCTTTGCAGCGAGCCATGGGAGAATCGAAAAGCGTTGTCATGGACGGCAGGGACATCGGGACTGTCGTTTTTCCCAAGGCGAAATATAAATTCTTTCTCACCGCAACGGTTAAGGAGAGGGCAAAAAGAAGATGGCTGGAACTCAGGGAAAAGGGGCTTGATGTGGAGCTGGATGATGTAGAAGCGGATATCATTCAAAGGGATCATAACGACAGCACCAGGGCATTGAACCCATTAAGAAAGGCAGAGGATGCCATCGAGATCGACACTACTGCCATGAACCTGGAGCAGGTGACGCAACATATTCTCAGTTACATCGAATAGTGGTTATATAAGTTCTTTATATAACCTTTTTTATTTTCTTTACATACTGATTCGTATACGATTCTTGCCCCTGCATATTTCTGCACATTTCCGGTTCTTGCACGTTAAAGGGTATGGATCAATAACCCGCTGCCCAGCTTGGGTTCAAACCAGGTGGATTTGGGCGGCATAATTTCGTTCCGGTCGGCAACCGCAAGCAGATCTTCCATGGTGACGGGATGGAGTGCGAAGGCCACGGCCATATCCGCGTCGACCCTGCGGGAAAGCTCTTCCAGTCCGCGAATACCGCCGACAAAGTCAATGCGTTCGTCCGTTCTCGGATCCTCGATGCCCAGCAAGGGAGCGAGAACATGATCCTGCAAAATCGATACGTCTAATCCCTTAATGATATGATCCGAGAGAATGCTTTCTTTGGCGGACAGGCGATACCATGTTTTGTCCAAATACATGGAGAAGACATGCTTTTTGTCGGGGCGAAAAGGACGATTTCCTATTTCCTCGATATGAAAAAGAGGTGTAAGCTTTGCGATAAATTCCTCTTTTGTCATACCGTTAAGATCCTTTACAACCCGGTTGTAATCGTAGATATGAAGATCTGAATCCGGGAAGATGACTGCCATGAAAAAATTGAATTCTTCAGAACCGTTATAATCAGGATTCTGTTCCCGGCGCTTAAGTCCCACTTTCACCGCGGAGGCGGAGCGATGATGACCGTCGGCTATATAAAGAGCGGGAATGCGCGTAAAGCTTTCCGTAATAAATTCTATTGTGTCAGAATCATCGATTAGCCAGAGCTTATGGCCGACTGAATCGGCCGTCGTAAAATTATAGACCGGAGCATTGTTTTGCATCCAATCTTCGATGAGGGCAATAATTTCGCTATGGGAGCGATAGGTTAGAAAAATGGGTTCCGTGTTGGCATTGCATGCATCGAAGTGGTTGATCCTGTCTAATTCTTTTTCCACACGAGTAAGCTCGTGTTTTTTTATATCTCCGTTTATGTATTCGTCTATGGAGGCGCAGGCCGCAATTCCCGTTTGCACTCTTCCGTCCATGGTAAGTTGGTATATATAGAAACAGGGTCTATCGTCCCGAATCAGAATTCCCTGTGAAATGAAATCCTCCAGCTTCAATCTGGCTTGCTTATAGACTTCCGGGTGGTAAGGATCTTCTATGTGAGGCAGATCTATCTCAGAGCGGCAAACATGAAGAAAGCTGATGTGATTGCCCGCAGCAAGCTTTAAAGCCTCCTTGCGGTCTATCACATCATAGGGCGGGGAAATCACTTTTTCAACATACTCTTCTTTAGGGCGCAAAGCAGCAAAAGGTCGAATTGTAGCCATAATCAGGTCCTTTCTTCGTTACAGTCTTTAAGCATTTCACGGATTTGATTATAGCATAAAAGATCTTCAATATGGCAACCATATTAATTGAAAGAAAGTTTATAAGAAAGTTGCATCCGGTGTCTGACACTTTTTACAACTCGAAGTTTTGATAAATACACTCCATGTTTAGCGCAAATATATTTTTTGGAGCGTAGGGTTACTCTCCTGCTCGATGGCTACGCGCTGCGTGCCGTACGATCTAGACGGCCCGTCCTGCCTGGTTGGCACTTGCTTGTACTCGCTGGAGCGCAACCCTACGCTCCAAAAAAGTTTGATAAAAAGTGTCAGACACCTAATGCAATATCGGGTTTAACTACAAGATTTGAAGTCAGCCTTGATTCTTGTCTATTTTCGAAGAGGAAAATAACCAGAATTTCCTCTTTGACTTTATTTATTGTCTACATTTGAAATTAAGAATAGACAAGATTTGACCATCAACCTCGATTGGTGTCTACATCAGAGCTTCAAAATAGACAAGATTCACCCGGTTGCATTGGTAAGTGTCTACATCGGAGGTTGATAATAGACAAAAATCAATTCAAAACAATCATTTTTGGCTATTTCGAGAACGAAAAGTAGACAAGATTCGGGTGTCAGCATTGTTTGCTGTCTATTTTACAGGGTGAAAATAGACATGACTCGGGTACCGGCTAAAATTCTTGTCTATTAACCGGAATCGGAGGGAGAATGAGAAGGCGCATATATTGTTTGGTTTTATTGTTTGTCCTGCTGTTGGGAGCTCTGGCGGCACGTTTGGCTGTGATTCAGTTTCTGGAAGGGTCAAAATACAGATTTCTGGCCGAGAGTCAGAGTCGAGCAGCCCTTTCAGGAATCTCTACCAGGGGGACTATTTATGATCGCAACAACCGTCCATTGACGGATGTTACCGAGAGCTTTTTCTTTTTGATCGAAGAAAGAAAGTTGGACGAAGACGCGGAAAATCTGCTCCGCATGATGGAAGCCAGATTTATCGGCAGTGACGAAAAGTATAGAATATACAGCATACCGGTTGCGGATAGAGAAGGGTTCAAAAAGTTATGCAGGGATTATGGCGCCCTGGCCATAAAATCGCGGCAGCGGTACAGTGAAAACCAACCTGCCGCTCACATAATCGGTTATGTGAACGGGGCGGATGAGCCGGGCGTTTGTGGTATAGAAAAGGACTTTGATTCGGTGCTTTCTGCAGGGCAAAGAACGATTACAGTGAAAAACGACGGCCAGGGATATATTATACCGGGGACAGGCATTCGCGTCGAAGGTGCGGGAAGAGAGTGGGGTGTGTTAACAACTCTCGATCTTGATATCCAGAACATGGCAGAAAAGGCACTTGCGGACCGGGGTCAAAGCGGCGCCGTGGTCATTGTTCATATTCCTTCCGGAGAGATTCTGGCATCGGCAAGCACGCCCGGTTACAATCCCTATCGCATCGATGAATATATAAACGGCGACGGAAGTGAGCTTTTGAACAAGGCCACAAGCTGTATGTACCCGCCGGAATCACTCTTTCAAGTGGTCGTCGCGGCTGCGGCACTGGAAAACAAAGTGATTTCAACAGAAACGAGTTTTGCGTGCAACGGTTCTTTGGAGATGGCGGGTCTTCGACTAAAATGCCCATTGGGGTGGCACGGGGAAATTCAATTTTGTGACGCAATGGCAATGCCCTGCCATACGGTATGGGCACTGGTGTTCGACAAGACAGGGGTTAGAACCATTTTGGAAACGGCGGAGGTTTTCGGTTTTGCTGAGGAAGCGGTGGATCTGTTGTCGGGGCAGGCTAAAGGCAATCTCCCGCAGCCGGAAGAAGTCCTCGGAGCAGGAATTGTGAGTCTTTCTTCAGGCAGGGGGCACATATCGATCACTCCCATGCAGGCAGCCCGGATGACCAGAATCATCGCATCGGAAGGATGGGATTCTCCTCTTTCGGTGATTCGTGGGACTTTGGAAGGAGTCAAAGGAGCCGCGTTGCTTCCGAAGCCCCAAGGCAGGCAAGTTATTTCCGGCGAGACGGCAAGGGCCATTGGGAAAATGATGAGAAAGGCGGCGGAAACAACAGGAGATGATTCGCTTGCCGTTGCAGGAATAGGTTCGGGCAAATGGTTTACCGGCTACGTGCCGGCAGACGATCCCCTGTATGGAATAACCGTATTGCTGGAGGAAGCCAGTGCAGGCGAAAAGACGGCTGCATCGCTGTTCTATGAAATGGCAAGCAACCTCTACAGGTGAGGCTCTTCGTTGCAGTTGGGAAAGGCTTCTTTAAGCTTAGTGACAGCTTTCTTCTCGATACGGGAAACGTAGGAACGACTGATGCCAAGCTGCTTCGCAACTTCACGCTGGGTGCGGCAGGGGCCTCCGTCCAGGCCGAAGCGCTTTATGATCACCGTCTGCTCGCGTTCGCAGAGCAGTTCCCGGATGGCTTTATAGAGTTTTTGAATTTTAATTTTCGTATCAAGCCCTTCGATAATATCGTCCACATCGGTGCCCAATATGTCATTGAAGCTGATCTCATTGCCGTCCTTATCCGTGCCTATGGGATCGTTGAGAGATATTTCAACTTTGCATTTTTTCGACATGCGAAGATGCATCAAAATCTCATTTTCGATGCACTTGGCAGCGTAAGTGGCCAGGCGGACATCTTTCTTGCGATTATATGTATTCACTGCCTTGATTAAACCGATGGTGCCGATTGAAATCAGATCGTCGGAAGAACAGCCGGCGGCATTGTATTTCTTTGCAATATGCGCTACCAGACGTAGATTGTGCTCCACCAGGGTATCCCTGGCTTTCATATCGCCTTTCTCATAGAGAGCAAGGTAATGAGCCTCTTCCTCTTCGCTGAGAGGCTGGGGGAAAGAATTTCCCATGGACACATAGGAAGTTAAAAGCACCAGAGGATTTGAGAGCAGAAGAGAAGTGAGAACCAGAGACAAGCTCATTTTAATAAATAGCTCCTTTCCGCCGCGGTCAGGGGTTTTTCAGTGTTAGTAGTATATGCGGCTCTTAAAGCCCTCGTGTCTGTCCCGTCAAAATAAGGACTTGCAAGGCTTGGAGCAGATTATTAATTTAATTTTGTTTTTTAAGGAAATAATATATTTTTGCTCGCTGTTATGTTAAAATAGGAGTCAGTACTGCACTCACGATGCGTACAGGGGCTTTTGTGGCTTCAGGGTTCTGACAGGGCGGGAGACTGTCTTGGAGGAACACAGAATGAACAACAAAATAAAGAAGAGCAATATCACCATCAAAGAACTTCCAGCGGATGAAAGGCCGAGAGAAAAGCTATTGCGATACGGCTGTCAGTTCCTGTCCAACGGTGAATTGTTGGCTATTCTTATAGGTACGGGAACCCGAGACAGGTCGGCGCTCTCCGTGGCGGAGCGAATTCTTGCCATGGAAAAGACAGGGATTTCGCATTTAACCGATTGTACTCCGGAAGAATTGTGTCGCATCGAGGGAATGGGCATTGCAAAATCATGTAAAGTTGTTGCTGCCATCGAGCTGGGGAAACGAATTGCCCAGAGCCCGCGGGAAAAGAGATATACCGTCGGGACTCCCGAAGAGGTGGCGGCATTATACATGGAGGAAATGCGCTACTTGAAAAAGGAGTACTTCAAGGTTTTGTTCCTGAATACGAAAAACGAAATACTTTCTGTGGAGAACACCTCCATCGGGAACCTGAACAGCTCTATAGTGCATCCGAGAGAAGTCTTTCGAAGCGCGGTGAAAAAAGGAGCCGCAGCCATTATAGTCATACATAATCATCCCAGCGGCAATCCGATGCCTAGCCAGAACGATTTGGACATAACCAGAAGGCTGTGTGAGGCGGGTCAGCTGTTGGGCATACCGGTCCTCGATCATCTGATCATCGGAGACGGTGTTTTCATCAGCCTGAAAGAAAAGATGCTGATGTAATTAAATTTTGCAAGATGAAAGGAGCTCACACGCATGTGTTTAAGCCTTTTTGTCCAGGACATCGGAATTGATCTTGGAACAGCCAATACACTTATCTATACAAAGGCAAAAGGGATTGTTCTAAACGAACCCTCCGTAATCGCGGTGGATGAAAGCACAAAGAAAATATTGGCAGTCGGAAAGGCCGCAAAGAGCATGATAGGACGTGCGCCGGAACATATCCGCGTCGTTCGCCCGCTGCAGGACGGTGTGATATCCGACTTTATGATGACCCAGGCTATGCTAAAGGAATTCCTCAGAAAAGTACTGCCGGAAAGGGGAATTTTCACAAGGGCAAGGATCGTAGTGGGCGTGCCTTCAGGCGTAACTGGAGTGGAAAAACGCGCAGTTGAAGAAGTAGTACGCCAGATGGGGGCCAAAGAAGTATACATTCTGGATGAGCCTATGGCGGCGGCTATCGGGGTGGGTATTCCGGTGGACGCGCCCAACGGCCATATGATCGCCGATATCGGCGGAGGCACTTCGGATATTGCCATAATAGCTCTGGGAGGCATCGTCAACAGCGTGTCTTTGCGGGTCGCCAGTGATGAAATGGACGAGGCGATTATCGCATATATGAGGAAAAACTATAATCTGCACATCGGAGAGAAGACGGCAGAAGATCTGAAAATCAAAATCGGCTGCATTTATCCTGATGCGGATAGAACAGATACAAGAATGATTATGGAAGCAAAGGGCAGAGACGTTATTACCGGCTTGCCCAAATCCGTTTCCATTTCTTCCATGGATATGATAAAAGCCTTGGAAGAGACTATTACCATCATCGTCGAGGGCATTAAAAACACTTTGGAAAATGCTCCGCCGGAACTGGCAGCAGATATCGTTGCCAACGGCATCGTCTTGACAGGAGGAGGAGCACTGATTAAAGGTTTGGACAAGTTAATCGAGCAGCAGACCGGAATTAATGTCACCGTCGCGGATAATGCTCTTGAAGCGGTTGCGGAAGGCACGGGAAAAAGCCTTAGGAAGATCCAAAATATAAAACGTTACACAACGAGGGATAAGAGGTTTTAGAGGCGGTTATGAAGTGGTACCGGGAACACAGGAGGGCTACCATATTGGGAGTCATCTTGCTCCTGCTTTTGAGCCTGACCGTTGCATCGTATGTAAACCAGGGGACTAATTCCTGGCTCGGCATGCAGTTGGAACGAATCAGCGCATTTCTGCAGGAGCCGGTCCGTGATGGTGAAAACCTTATCTCTACTACCGTCAAGGCTATTTTTCAGTTCAAAAAGGTGCTTGCGGAAAACGAGGCGCTCTTACAAGAAAATGAAGAATTGCGTCAGGAGCTCGTCCGGCAATCTCTTTCACGGACTGACCTTGCCGAGCTGAGAAATCTTGAGGAAGCTTTGAATTACATAAATCCAGCGGATAATTACAGCCACGTGACCGCCAAAGTGATTGCCATGGACGGATCCGGCTGGTATCGCACCTTTACCATCAATGCCGGTTCCAAACACGGAGTTAAAAGGAATGCAGTCGTTATTAACAGGGACGGTCTCATAGGCAGGATTCTTGATGTGGGTCCTGAGTGGGCCAAGGTCATTTCCGTCATAGACGAAAGCAACAACGTGAGTTTCCAGGTTTTTCGCGACTTAAACCTGCTTGGGATTTTATCGGGCGACGGAAAAGGTAAGTTATCCGGGTACATGCTGGATGCAGACGCATCCATTACCGAGGGAGATGTGTTGGTGACATCCGGTATGGAGTTATATCCGCAGGGGATTCCCATCGGCAAAATCAGCAAGATTACATGGGATAACGATGCGCTTCTACGAACCGTAGAAATCGAACCGGCCGTCAATTTCAACAACATCCAGAAGGTGACGGTAATAATGACGGGTTCTTCAGATACGGAGCAAGAGGAGCAATGAAGTACAGCAGTGCATTAATATTTTTCCTGGCAGGCTTTCTGCTGCAATCAACATTGGTGCTGAATTTTAGCATTGCGGGGATTACGCCCAACTTTCTCCTTTGCTTTACGATCTTGTTTTCGTTTTTATATAAAGGATATCAAGGGGCCGTGTACGGCGTAATCTTTGGCTTGTTGCAGGATATTGCCTTTTCTGTCCTTATCGGGCCGTCGGCGATATTGTATCTTCTGATTGCTTTGCTTATGGCGGAAATCAGGCATTATTTATACAGGGACAGCATACTGAACATGCTTTTCACTTCTTCCTTGGGAACAATGCTGTACTATATCGGTCTATGGCTTATATTGATGATCTTCAAAGGCAACTATAGTTTCATGTACATGTTAAAAAAAGTACCGATTTTACTGGCGCTTCATTTCGCCATTGCGGTGATTTTCTACCTGACAGTGGGAAAAAGATCGATACGTCATCCCCAGGATCGATACTACAAGGGCAGGAAGCTGTACGTTGATTAATTCAGACAATTGATTAAATTAGACAAAGGAAGCGACAGTACCGATGAGATGGATTAAGTTCAGGTACAATCAAATATTGCTTTTTACTTTGGTATTGATGGCCATCCTCTTTGTCAGGCTATTCGGTTTGACCGTGGTGGAGGGAAGTGAGTGGGCGGAAGAGGCGCAATCCATCAGCATCAAGAGAGTATATTCTTCCGCGCCCAGGGGAGAGATTTTAGATCGCTACGGGCGTTTGCTTGCGGGGAATCGCCCCAGCTTCACCGTGATTTTTTCTGAAGGAAATCTAAAGGATGAAGAGATAAACAGGCAAGCCCTGGAGCTGATGAATCTGCTTGAACAAAACGGGGATTCCATCAATGATAATCTCCCCATCATTCTAAACCCGGACGGCACCTTCTACTACACATATCAAAAAGTCATAGAGGAGTGGTTAGAGTCTCAGGCTATGCCGGCAAACTACACGGCGGAACAGGCCTTTAACGAAATCCGTCAGAGAAACGGCATCGATGAAGGCCTGGACAAATATGAAGCACAGAAGCAGCTTCAGAACGTATACAGCATCTACCCTCCTATTTCGGTAGTGAACATGAAGTACCTTCAGGACCTGGAGAAAGAAGGTTTTTTGGGCAGGTATTATCTTGACTATGACCTTACGGCGGAGGAAGCCTTTAAGGCGCTTCGGGAGCATTTTAAAATCGATCCGGCATTGTCCGACAGGGACGCGAGAAAGATCATGGTTGTGCGTAATGAGCTGGCTGTCCAAGGGTACATGAGCTACATCCCGGCAACCATTGCCAGCGATGTGTGCTCGGAGACTATTATCACCCTGGAAGAGCGCGGATCCGAGTTTTCCGCCGTCGATGTAATTGCCGAATCGGTGCGGTATTATCCCAACGGAACGACGGCGTCTCACATCCTGGGATATCTGGGAAAGATATCCGAAAGCGAGAAAGAGAGTTATTTAGAAAAAGGCTATAGCGCCAGCGACATGGTGGGCAAGGACGGTGTGGAAAAGGCCTTTGAAGAGGTGCTGCGGGGAATTGACGGAGTTAAGCACGTAGAGGTGAACGTTTTGGGGGATCCGGTCCGCACCATCAGCGAAACCAAGCCAAAAAAAGGGAAAACCATCTATCTGACGCTGGATCTTGAGCTGCAGAAAACGGCCGAAGCGGCTTTAGAACAGGCCTTGGAGAAGATAAGAACGGCAGGAACTTTTGAGAGCATCTACGGAAACTATAAATACGGCAGGGCCTATAAGAACGCTAACGTAGGCGCGGTTGTAGCCATTGAAGTGGAGACGGGAGATGTGTTAGCCATGGCATCTTACCCGGCTTTCGATCCCAATCTCTTTGCCACGGGAATAAGCAAGGAGGACTGGTATTCGCTTCAATCTGAGAATCCCAGGGATCCGCTGGCGCCGCTGCCGCTGTTCAATGTTGCGACCAGAACAGCGGTCCAGCCCGGCTCCACGTTTAAAATGGTCACGGCGACAGCCGCTTTGGAGAGCGGGCTGGATCCGAAGCGCAAGCTTCGGGACGGCGGCGCCGTCCGCAGCGGCAACCGCACATATGGCTGTATTCTATGGAACATGTACGGCGGCAACCACGGATATCTGGATCTCTATGAGGCCATAGAGGTATCCTGCAACTACTATTTCTTCGATATAGCTACCGGCAGGGATTTTTATCGCGGGACATCTCTCGGATTGAAAGAGAGGATGGACATCGAGAAGATAACCCATTATGCGGAGCAGTACGGACTAGGTCTTCCCACAGGTATCGAGATAACGGAGACTGTAGTGCCTGTACCAAGCGAAGAGCGAAAGATGTCCGCCATGAAAAACTATTTGCGAAATGTCCTCATCGGCCGTGCAGAGATGTATTTTGATAAGGAGACGGTAGAAGACAAAGAACTGTTGATGGAACAGATAAATACGATTGTAAGCTGGACTGAGGAGAATCCAAGCCGGAACACCATTTTGGAACGACTGAAAAAGCTCGGTGTCCGGGAGGACATGGTGGAGACCGTGGGGGATCTGTGTAAATTCTCTTATTTCAATCAGGCTGCCTGGACGCTGGGAGATGAATTGAACATCTCTATAGGTCAGGGTGAAAATGCCTACACTCCTCTCCAAATTGCCAATTACGTGGCTACCATCGGCAACGGAGGAACTCGCAACAAGGTGAGCCTCCTCAGGGGGATAGAAGGTGAGGGCTTAGTTGAAAAAGAACCGGGAACTCCCATCGGTATTTCGGATAAAGAAATTCTGAAACATATTACGGAAGGAATGCGCAGGGTTGCTCACGGAGGGAGAGGCAGCGCCAGAGGAGTGTTTGCCAATTTCCCCGTATCCGTAGCAGCTAAAACCGGAACTGCGGAAAGGGCCGGAAAAATTAATCCGGTTAACGAAGTGGAATACATTAAGACCCACTTGAATAAGATCAACCCGGCTTTAACCTGGGAACAGGTGGAGACTGAGATGGCAAGGCTTCTCAGGGAATACCCTGATGTGTATGCTTCGGATAATGCAGCTGCTAGGCAGGCAGTGCTGAACCTTTCCAGAGGGAAGGTGACTACGGCCAGCATAGACCGGTTCAAGGACGATTACGACAACTTTTCATGGTTTGTGGCAATGGCTCCCGCAGAAGAACCGAAAATAGCAGTAGCAGTGTTGCTTTTCCAAGGGGGAAGCGGACTCTATGCAGCTCCCGTTGCCAGGGAGGTCATCGGGAAATATCTGGAGCTGGACAAGATGTACGAAAATTATATTTTGGATACAGACGTAACGTATTAACGGCAAATCCTGCCCATAACGACATGAAATGAGGAGAT
Organism: Firmicutes bacterium UBA3932; assembly: GCA_002385825.1. GTDB lineage: Bacteria > Bacillota > Clostridia > Peptostreptococcales > Anaerovoracaceae > UBA1426. The sequence goes on from DGEG01000001.1 coordinate 11,771, forward strand.
GAAATGGGGGAAGTTATAGTTATAGCATCGGGAAAAGACGGAGTAGGAAAAACAGTACTGGCAGCCAATTTGGGTGCAGTTCTGGCTCAGAACAACCATTCGGTAGTACTGATGGACCTTAATTTCGGTTCCCGAAATCTGGATATTTACCTTGGTTTGGAAAACCGGATCATATATGATCTGGTAGACGTGGTCACTGGCGTTTGCCGGATCAAGCAAGCCTTGGTCAGGGACAGGAGGTTTGCCAATCTCTTTCTCATTTCAGCGCCCCAGAGCAGGCAAAAGGCATCGATCTCCGCCGAACAGCTGAAAGCTCTTTGCCATGAACTGAAAAAGGTCTTTGACTTCATCATCATCGATGCTCCGGCGGGAAACGATGGCGGATTGTCTTTAGCCATCTCAGCTGCGGACAGAGCCGTCGTGGTGACGGTTCCGGAGTATGCCGCTATCCGGGATACGGAAATCATCAGCGATCTGCTTGAGAGTAAAGGAATTTTGAACAGAAGTGTAGTGATAAATAAAATTATCCCCGAGCTTCATCAGTCGGGGCTGGTACCCGAGCCTGAGGAGATCGCAGAGATCCTTAGGCTGCCGATTGCGGGTTTAATTGCATATGATCAAAACATACATATATCTACAAACATGGGCGTTCCCATTGCCGCGGTACAGGGGAGCTATATCGCTCGAAATCTGAATGAAATCGGGATCAGGATCCTCTCTAAAAGTTTATGACTTTGCTGCGGATGCATATGTTTAAAACGAGGCCCAGCGCTAACATGTTCGTTATAACGGAACTGCCGCCGGCGCTGATAAAGGGAAGGGTGATGCCCGTTACGGGCATGAGACCCATGGTCATTCCGATATTTTCAAAGATTTGAAAGAAGAACATGCCGAATATGCCGATGACGATGAGGGACCCGAAGTGGTCCTTTGCGTTTCTCGCTATACAAATTATCCGGTAGAGGAACAGGGCGTAGAGGACGATGATGACGCTGCCCCCGATAAAGCCCCACTCTTCTGCGATGACAGAAAAAATGAAGTCTGAATCCTGAACCGGCAGGAATTTCAGTTCCTTCTGGGTTCCTTGAAACAGGCCTTTCCCGGATATACCTCCCGAACCGATGGCTATCTTGGACTGCCATACATGATAGTTGCCGGGGAGAGACAGGTCGTTGGGGTTCAGGAAGGCATCGATGCGATCCTTTTGGTGGCCGGCCATAAATTGGTAGACTATGGGTATGCAGAGCATGACGGCACCTGCCGCTTTGGCATAAAGCTTTCCATCCACCCCCGCCGCGAAAAGCATGATGGCGGCGATGACGCAGATGACGATGGCATTGCCCAGATCGTTTTGAAGCACGGCGATGATGCCCACTAGCGGGAGCACGAATATACCAGCTATGACCAATCCTTTGAAGGTGTGCAGGGTCTCTTGCCGCCGTGACAGAAATTCAGCGTAACAGATGATGAAGGTGATCTTGACAATTTCAGCCGGCTGCAGGTGGACCGGACCCAAGTCAAGCCAGCCCCTGGAGCCGTACTGTTCCAAGCCGATGCCGGGTAGAAAAACAGTGAAGAGAAACAAAATCGAAGCTATGTATATAATTTTACCCAGACCATCAAGGAGTTTGTAATCAACAAGAAGGGCAAGAAACAGAAGCCCAAGACCGAGACAATAAGCCAGTATCTGTATCTTCATGCTGCGCGTAAATACAAAGCCGTCATCGTATGCGGTGCTTCCGATGACTATGATGCTTATGACGGCGAACACAAGGGGTATAAACAACAGCAGCTTATCTATATTTTTCAGTAATTCTCTAAAGTAATGCATATACGCCACACCTTCATTTTTCTTGACATTGAGAGACTTGTTAAATTATAATATATATTGTGTAATTGTATCAATATCTAATTGTAAATGTACAAATAATGGGGTGAAAACGCTACCACCTCATTTGTAACGTTTAAAAGAAGAAAATTGCATGATTGAAATTTCTTCAAAAGCGTTACAAATATTTGAAAAGGAGGTGTTTAACTATAGACGAACTATTAATAAGAATCATAATCGCAATTATAGCCCTTGCCTTTGGGTGTTTAGTTGGATATATAATCAGAAAGACTATCGGCGAAAGAGCTATCGGCAGTGCGGAGCAGAAGGCTAAAAACCTGATCTTAGATGCGGAACACAAGTCCGAAACCATCAAAAAAGAGATCACCATCGAAGCGAAAGAAGAAGCCCACAGGATCCGAAGCGAAGCCGAGCGCGAGATACGCGAACGAAGATCCGAGCTATCGAAAGCAGAAAGACGGCTGATTCAAAAGGAAGAAGCGCTTGACAGGAAGATTGAAAATCTTGAGAGAAGAGAAGACAATCTGGCCAAAAAAGAACAGGCGCTTCAGGAAAAGGCTGAGGAGCTTGAAGGCTATATCGCGAAACAGATAGAAGAGCTGGAGAGAATATCCGGATATACGGTGGAAGAAGCAAAACAGTTGTTGCTGTCTACCATAGAGAAGGAAGTCCGCTATGAAGCCTCTGTATTGATTAAGGATATCGAAACAAAAGCGAAAGAAGAAGCGGAAAAGAAAGCCAAGGAAATTATCACAAATGCTATCCAGAGGTGCGCGGCGGATCATGTGGCAGAGAGTACGGTTTCCGTGGTTGAGCTGCCGAATGACGAAATGAAAGGGCGAATCATCGGAAGAGAAGGAAGAAATATCCGAGCCATTGAGACCCTTACAGGCGTGGATCTGATTATAGACGATACTCCGGAAGCAGTTATCTTATCAGGTTTTGACCCGGTAAGGCGTGAAATCGCCAGAATCGCTTTGGAAAAGCTCATTATCGACGGACGTATCCATCCCGCGCGAATCGAAGAAATGGTGCAAAAGACCGAGAAAGAGGTCAACAACACTATAAAGGAAGAAGGAGAGCAGGCCACATTTGAAGTAGGGATTCACAACCTTCATCCTGAGTTGATCAAACTGCTGGGACGGCTTAAATACAGGACGAGTTACGGTCAAAATGTTCTGAAGCATTCCATCGAGGTGGCGCATCTGGCAGGGCTTATGGCCGGCGAATTGGGTTTGGATGTAAAGCTGGCAAAACGTGCAGGCCTGCTTCATGACATCGGAAAGGCTCTTGACCATGAAGTTGAAGGCACTCATGTAGAAATAGGAATAGACGTTCTCAGAAAGTACAAAGAATCCGAGGCAGTTATAAACGCAATGGCTGCACACCACGGTGATTATGAAGCTAAAAGCTTTGAAGCGGTGTTGGTAACGGCAGCAGATGCGCTGTCAGCGGCAAGGCCTGGGGCCAGGAGGGAGACTCTGGAGTCTTACATAAAGAGACTGCAGACCCTTGAAGACATCGCAAACACTACGCCGGGAGTAGAGAAATCCTTTGCAATCCAAGCAGGTCGTGAGATCCGTATCCTGGCGAAACCGGAAGAGATGAACGATGAGGAAATCGTCTTCCTGGCGAGAGAGATCAGCAAGAAGATTGAGAATGAACTAGAATATCCAGGACAGATCAAAGTCAATGTAATTCGGGAAACCAGAGCAATAGAATACGCTAGGTAAACCATTAAAATTACATTAGATATTGATATACACAATAAATTTACTTGAACACAATTAATTGATTTAGAAAATCGGCGAGCGGCTCTTTGCCGCTCGTTTTTATGTTGATGAAACAACTGAGGCAGAAGTCAACTTATGAAGCTCTTAAAGCTGCCTATTGACACCAGTTTGTATACAAAGTACAATAAAATGTCTTTTGAAGGTAGAAGCGCTTGCACATAATGTCTGTATCCTTTAGAAAAACCGAATCAACGGCCGGTTGGTCAACAGACTGCATTTATGTGCGAAGCGCTTTGGTTTTTGATAAAGTTTCATGCAGAAAAGATTTGGGTACGATAAGATTCGTACAGAATAATTTATTTCGGTTTAATGTCGGGGAATAGGCGACATGATTGTAAAAATGAATGGACAGAAGGGAGGATGAGAAATGATTACCGCAATAGTAGGAATTAATTGGGGGGACGAAGGCAAAGGCCGCATGGTGGACTTGCTATCCTCCGATTACGATATCATATGTCGTTACCAGGGAGGAAACAATGCGGGGCATACAGTGATCAATGACAAAGGTAAGTTCATATTGAACCTGCTTCCTTCGGGTATTTTGCGAGATAACACCGTTAATGTGATGGGAGGCGGCATGGTGATTGATCTTGAGCACCTCTGTGGCGAGATTTCTGCCCTGCGATCCAAGGGTGTGAAAATAACGCCAGAGACACTCAAAATCAGCGATAAGGCTTTTGTCTGCATGCCCTATCACAAGCAGCAGGATATCCTGGAGGAGGACCGGCTGGCAGAAAAGAAATACGGGTCCACTCGTCGCGGGATTGCTCCTGCATACGGGGACAAGTACCTGAAGAAGGGCATCCGAATGGGCGACCTTCTGTCACCGGATAAACTTGCCGAAAAATTGGCGGACATTGTGGAATGGAAGAACATCACCTTAGGCGGTTACGGCGAGGAAAGGGTGAAACTTGAATCGATGATGGAGTGGATCTCCGAGTTTTCAGAACCTCTTCTGCCTTTTATAACTGATACCACTATATATCTGACAAAGGCCGTTGAAAATGGCAAGAACATTCTGTTGGAAGCACAGCTTGGCGCCCTCCGGGACATCGATTACGGGATCTATCCTTATACCACGTCCTCCCACACCTTGGCGGCCTATGGACCGGCAGGCGCGGGAATCCCGGGGGCAAAAGTGGATTGCGTCATCGGCATTATGAAAGCTTATTCCACCTGTGTTGGCGAGGGACCTTTTACCGCGGAACTCTTCGGAGAAGAGGCGTCGGCTCTCCGGGAAGCGGGAGCGGAATACGGAGCCGCCACAGGCAGACCTCGCAGGGTAGGCGGATTTGATGTAGTTGCCAGTCGTTATGGCGTGAAGATGCAAGGTGCCGATTTCCTTGCCCTGACCAAGCTGGACGTGCTGTCTTACCTTGACAGGATTCCCGTTTGCTTGGCGTACGAAATAGACGGTGAACGTTGCGAGAGCTTCCCGACGGGAGAAAGGCTCGTCAAGGCAAAGCCCGTCTATGAATATATGGACGGTTTTAAAACAGACATTTCGGGTTGCAGGAAGCCGGAAGATCTGCCGGAAAAGGCAATGGAATACATCCGCTATATCGAAGGGGCGGTAGGATGCCCCATTCGTTACGTTTCCGTCGGACCGGGAAGAGAAGACTACATTGAAGTGAAATAAATCAGAAACAATATTAAGAATAGCGCTGATCAGATGAACAAGGTATACAGATAGATCAATTAAATGAAACAGATTGATCAAAGAAGATCAGTGTAGAACAGAGTAAACGATGGTAAATCAGGAGGCAATATGAAAGAACTTGTGCTGGTGCTTGACTTCGGGGGGCAATACAAGGAGCTGATTGCCCGGGGGACCCGTTCCTTGTCGGTATATTCGGAAATTCATCCTGGCAGCCTGACTGCCCGGCAAGTAAAAGAAATGAATCCCATCGGCATCATTCTGACCGGCGGACCAAACAGCGTATACCTGCCCGATTCGCCCAAGTGTGATCCGGAAATATTCAAACTGGGGATTCCCGTTCTGGGTATCTGTTACGGCATGCAGTTGATGTGTCATACCCTTGGAGGCGAGGTTTCGCCCGGGAAGAAGGGGGAATACGGTCGGGTAAAAGCTGACCTCGATACGGGTTCCCGCCTGTTTTACGGGCTGAAAGAGCAGACCACTGTGCTGATGAGCCATACTGATCAGGTCACCGTTCTTCCTGACGGATTTACCGGCATAGCAAGGACAAAGGACTGCCCTTACGCTGCCTGCGAAAACCCGTCAGACAAGCTCTACGGCGTTCAATTTCATCCGGAGACGGAACATACGGATGACGGGATTAAAATGCTGGAGAACTTCCTTTACAGCATTTGCGGCGCTTCAGGTGATTACCGGCTTGACGATTATATCGATAATCAGATCCGTGAAATAAGGGCGAGGGTCGGCGGCGAAAGGGTGCTTCTCGCCCTGTCGGGAGGCGTGGACAGCTCCGTATGCGCAAGCCTGCTGTCGAAAGCCATTCCGGGACAGCTTACCTGCATTTTTGTGGACCATGGATTTATGCGGGAAAATGAGGGCGATGAAATCGAGAAGGCTTTCTCTTCGCAGCAGCTTAATTTCATTCGTGTAAACGCTCAGAGGAGATTTTTGGAGAAGCTGAAAGGTGTTACGGATCCGGAAGAGAAGAGAAAGCTCATCGGAGAAGAGTTTGTTCGGGTATTTGAAGAAGAAGCGGGGAAATTGGGAAATATTCCTTTTTTGGCCCAGGGAACGATCTATCCTGATGTTATCGAGTCCGGCGGAAAGCAGGGAGATGTGATAAAAAGCCACCACAATGTGGGCGGCCTGCCTGAGAACCTTGCCTTTGCAGAGGTCATCGAACCTTTGCGGGGACTTTTTAAAGACGAGGTGAGGGAACTGGGCAGGAAACTGGGACTTCCCGCGCGCCTTACCGAACGCCAGCCTTTCCCGGGCCCCGGCTTGGCTGTCCGGGTAATGGGAGAAGTAACGGAAGAGAAGCTTGCCGTAGTGAGAAGGGCTGACGCCATCATGTGCGAGGAAATAGAGAAACTGAAAAACAGGCCGCAACAATATTTTGCCGTTTATACCGGCGCGCATTCGGTGGGCGTAAAAGGCGATCACAGGACTTATGATGCGATTATCGCCCTGCGGGCCGTAAACACCAGGGATTTCATGACCTGCGATTACGCCCCGCTGCCCCATAAGGTGCTGTCCCGCATTGCAGCGAGAATCACCAATGAAATTCTACAAGTGAGCCGGGTGGTCTACGACATAACTTCAAAACCTCCTGCTACGGTAGAGTGGGAATAATCGTTTCAATATACTTTTTGACTAGAACTTATTGAGAACCGACGGGGGACGTTTTGCCTGCTGCCTTTCAAAGCAGCGGACAAAACGTCCCCCTGTCATTAGGAACTAAAATACAGCCATTTATTCTATATTATCAAACTTAAAAAATATAATTGACATTGACGTTACGTAAAGGTTTATACTGAGATTGCAAGGCCAATGAATTGCTTTCAGCGCTTCAAAAAGTCTCGCCCAAAATAGTCTGCGGTGGACAGTAACGGTGGACCAGTAAATGAGAAAAAATAATATTACTATGGCCTAATTTTATAAGCCATGCCAGCTATAAGAATTAAAGGAGAAAGCAATGGAGTATACAGTAAGCAAGTTGGCGAAAATTTCGGGGGTAAGCACCAGGACGCTGCGCTATTACGATGAAATAGGACTGCTGAAACCGACTAAAATACGTTCAAACGGGTATCGCATTTACGGGAATGCCGAAGTAGATAAGCTGCAGCAGATCCTATTTTATCGGGAAATGGGTGTCAGCCTTGAAGAGATAATAAAGCTGATGTCAGATCCGAATTACGATCAGGCGGAAGCCCTTATAAGCCACAAAAAAGCATTGATTCAGAAGAAGGAGCAGTTAGAGGTGCTGATAGATACTGTTGAGAAGACTATAAAATATTTAAAAGGAGAAATTGAAATGAGGGATTATGAGAAATTTGAAGGTTTCAAGCAAAAGCTTGTAGATGAGAACGAGCGCGAATACGGCAAAGAAGTAAGATCAAAATACGGAGACGAGGTTGTGGATGCATCGAATATAAAACTAATGAATATGACAAAAGAACAATATGAAGAAGCCCAGCGGCTTAGCGAGGAGATCAATGCAATGTTGGCTGAAGCCATTAAATCCGGCGATCCGGCGGGGAAATTGGCGCAGAAGGCCTGCCAACTCCATAAACAGTGGCTTTGCATGTTCTGGTCGGAGGACACATACACGAAAGAAGCGCACAAAGGTCTAGGACGGGTGTACGTTGAAGATGAGCGCTTTAAAGCGTATTACGACAGCATAGCAGAGGGCTGCGCCGAGTTTTTAAGCAAGGCACTGGATGTTTACTGTGCCGAATAAGCGACTATAGTCACGCAATGTTTCGTTACATGTTAGTGACCCACGCCGCACTTGCAGGTGGAAGCTTTTGGCTGTATAATATTCAGGCATGATTTTACAATAAAAGCGAATATCCGAGAATGCACAGGCGACAATAAGACAACGAGAGAAACTGTAATAGTGGCGAACGATTAAACACGATAGGGAAATTGAACACGGTAGGGTAATTGATCGCGATAGGGAAACTAAGGAAGATAGATGATGTTTGTTTATTTGGATAACAGCGCAACCACCAGACAATATGACCAGGTAACGCAATTGATGATGCGACTTATGAAGGAGGATTACGGCAATCCTTCTTCCCTTCACCGGATGGGTGTGAATGTGGAACGATTCGTGAAGGAGGCCCGAAGATCAGTTGCTTCTTCGCTGGGAGCGGGGGATGACGAAATCGTCTTTACCGGCAGCGGCACGGAAGCGGACAACATGGCCATCTTCGGCGTCTGGGAAGCGAGAAAGCGCAGGGGGAACAAGATCATCACTTCTAAAGCGGAACACCCGGCAGTTATGGAAGCGTGCAAGAAGCTGGAGCGATCCGGCGTAAATGTAGCCTACGTTGGTACTGACAGCAAAGGGCTGTTAGATATGGACGAGCTGGAAAGTCACCTGGATGAATCCACTATTCTGGTGACAATCATGGCTGTAAATAACGAGCTGGGTACGGTGCAGCCCGTTGAGGAGATAGGCGGCCTGGTGAAGGAGCGAGCAAATATATTGTTCCATACGGATGCGGTCCAGGCTTTTGGGAAGATACCGGTGGATCCCGCAAAATGGAAGGCGGATCTGGTAACGATAAGCAGCCATAAAATACACGGACCTAAAGGAGTCGGCGCTCTCTATATTAAAAAAGGCCTTCATATAGAGCCGTATATTTACGGCGGCGGACAGGAAGGCGGGATGCGATCCGGCACCGAGAACACTCCGGGAATTGCCGGTTTCGGACTGGCTGCCGAGATAGGGCACAACAATCTCCGGGAACGTATACTGGCGATGGAGAAAGCGAGAAATTACCTTTTGGAGGGGATGAAGGCTGAGATCCCCGACATCAGGATCAACAGCCCGGAAGCGGTCTTCGGGGATAAAGAGGTTGGATCAGAGCTGAAAGCAGAAGCCGAGACAAATACAAAAGAATCCAGAATACCGGTATCAAGTCCGGGGGTACTGAATGTGAGCTTTTTAGGATGCCGCGGCGAGGTGCTGCTCCACTCCCTGGAGCAGCGGGACATCTACGTGTCCACCGGCGCCGCCTGCTCTTCCAGGAAAAAGGGAAGTCATGTGCTGGCGGCGGCGGGCCTCGCCGCCCCCGTCATCGACAGCGCCATCCGTTTCAGCTTCAGCGAATTCAACACGGTTGAGCAAATGGACTACGTTTTAGTAGAATTGAAAAAAGCCGTTACCTCCATGAGGCGGTTGACGCGTCGCTTTTAAAAAAAGTTAGATTGGGTAGATGGGATTTTGTGCAAGAATGGGATGTGGCATGATCCTGCAACTGTTTGATTTGAAAGGAGCCATTAGTGGAGAACCGGAACATATATATCGTCAGGTGCGGTGAAGTCGCACTGAAGGGGCTGAACAAGCCATATTTTGAGCGAATGCTGATAGAGCGCATCCGCAAGGTGCTAAAACCATACAAAGAAACAGAAGTCCGTCGAGAAGACGGGCTTATTGTGGTGCGTACGGCACCGGATCTTCCCAAGGAGACAGTGATTCGCGAGATTTCAAAAGTGTTTGGAGTCGATTCCATCAGCCCCGCCGTAGAAACTGAAACGGATATGGAAGCAATAGGAAGAGCCGCCGTTGCATATATGCAGCAACAGATAGAAGAGAGAGGTATTCGAACTTTCAAAGTGGAAGCCAAGCGAGCGGACAAGAGCTTTCCCGTAAAATCCCCGGAAATTGCCAGGAGGATCGGTGCAAGAATTCTTGTCGAATGCAAAGTGCTTAAAGTGGATGTCCATAATCCGGAATGCAAACTGTACGTTCACGTCCGCAAGGATCGGAGCTTTATTTATGAAAGGAAGGTTTCCGCCCTGGGGGGATTGCCCCTGGGTACCAACGGAAAAGGACTGGTGTTGCTCTCAGGAGGCATCGACAGTCCCGTAGCGGCATTTCTCATGGCGAAACGAGGCATGTATATCGAGGCGGTTCACTTTCATTCCTATCCCTACACCAGCGAGAGAGCCTGGGAAAAGGTGAAAGACCTGGCGCAAGTCCTCACCGACTATTGTGGCAATATAAAAATACACAGTGTGAATCTCCTGCCGATACAGGAGCAGATTGTGCAGCACTGTCCCGAAGAGGAAATGACCATCCTGATACGGCGATTCATGATGAAAATTGCCCAGCGCATTGCCCGGGAGACCGGATCTCTCATGCTGATCACGGGAGAAAATCTCGGGCAGGTGGCCAGCCAGACGGCGGAAGCACTGATGGTCACCGATGCGGCAGTTCAGATGCCGGTAATGCGACCCCTCATAGCCATGGACAAGACGGAAATCATAGATCTGGCCAGAAAAATCGGCACCTACGACATTTCCATTCTTCCATACGAGGATTGCTGTACAGTATTTCTCCCCAAGCATCCCAAGACAAAGCCGAAACTTTCTGCCATCTTGGAATCGGAGAGTCGTCTGAATGTGGAAGAGCTTGTGGAATCGGCGTTGAAATCAGTGGAAACAACAGAGATACGCCCGAAATAAGACAGTTATAGATAACGATATAGATAACCACAGTAATAAACTTTAATAATTATTTGATTTGACAGCAAGAGCTGCCTTTCAAGCGGCTTATACGACATAATCAGATTTTTTTCACCATAACCTCCTAAAGACAAGCCCCCTTATCCAATGTATAATTATCAGAAGGATAAGGGGGTATTGTTATGGAAGTAACTTTTGAGATGATCGATGACATACTCATTTCAGTGCTTTCCGGTGAATTGGACCATCATAGCTCCAGTGAGATTCGTGAGAACATAGATCAAACATATGATGTTTTTAAGGCAAAGCATATTATCCTCTCTTTTGAAGAAGTGACTTTCATGGACAGCTCAGGAGTAGGGCTAATAATGGGGCGATACAATAAAGCACGTGAGCGAAAAGGCAAAATAGCCATTGCAGGTTGCAATGAACATATTTCCAGGATACTGGAGATGGCAGGAATTTATACGATTGCCGGGTGTTTTGCGTCGACGGCGGAAGCTGTGGCTGCGCTGCAGGATGGAGAGGGGGGAGAAACATGGAACGCACCAACAGAATAAAGGTCGAAATGCTCAGCCGATCGGAAAACGAAGCCATTGCCAGAAACATAGCTGCCGTTTTCATCACTCCTTTGGATCCCACCATGGAGGAAATGACGGAGATCAAGACGGCGGTATCCGAAGCGGTGAGCAATGTCATGCTGCACGCATATAAAGGGGATCAGGAAGGGCCTATATATCTCGAAATGGAGACAACGGAATCGGGGAAAGTCACCATAACCGTAGAAGACAGAGGGGTAGGAATCGATGACGTGCAAAAGGCCATGGAACCTCTCTTCACCACCGGCGACAGCAGGGAGAGATCCGGAATGGGCTTTACAGTAATGGAAAGCTTCATGGACAAAGTGCTGGTGGATTCATCTCCCGGGAAAGGAACGAAGGTGACTTTGATAAAGTCGCTGGATCGTGTTTATGGCTTCTGATTTTGGGCCAGCGATGAAAGAAGATACATACCGCCTGATCAAGGAAGCCCAGTCAGGCAACGAGGCGGCCAGAGAGCAGTTGATCGAGCAAAACACCGGTCTGGTAAAGAACATCGCTTTGAAATTTGCCGGTACAGGTTACGAGTTTGAAGATCTGCTTCAAATAGGGTTTATCGGTCTATTGAAAGCCGTAGATCGTTTCAATACGGAATACGATGTAATGTTCTCTACCTATGCGGTTCCAATGATTCTGGGAGAGATAAAACGACATCTGCGGGATGATGGAAGAGTCAAGGTAAGCAGGCAGATAAAGCAAGAAGTGCGCAACATGAGAAAAGCTTACGAAGAGTTCAGACATATTCATGGAAGATCCCCCAAATTGAGTGAACTTGCCGAGCAAATGGAAATCAGCGTTGAAGAGCTTCTTCGTTTAATGGAAGCCAGCGATGCCATGAGCATTCCCGAGAGTTTGGACGATCCGGAACGTACGGAAACCATGGCGGAAAGCGAGTACCGGGAACAGGAAGAGCGCAGGATCGATATGATTTATTTGAAGAGCGCCATCGGCAAGCTTGCGGAGCGGGAGCGTCAAGTCATAATCTTGCGTTATTTCAAAGACATGACACAGCAGCAGGTCGCTGACAGGCTGGGAATTTCACAGGTTCAGGTATCTCGCATTGAAAAGAAAGTACTGTCCGATTTGAGGAAGCAGATGGAATAATGCTGCCTACGGAATTATAGATTTATTATTTGTCATTAGATTAACATATAAGAACAAGGGGTAGAAACAAATAAAAACCGGAGCGCAACTAACGCTCCGGTTTCTCTCTTTCAGGCTCAATATTAAATTGATCTTCTGTTTGTTGATACGAGATGATCTGCTATGTAATAATTAGAATTCCACTTCCATTCCGTTCCACTCGTCGGAATCCCTGTTCCACTCGGGGAAATCGAGGATTTCAGGAGCGGGGTAGTCAACGCCGAGTATGCCTACCACGTTGCCTTCGCTGTCATGTACGGGAGCGAATGCAGACCAAACGGGATCATCCACGTCATTGTCCCAGGCAGAGAGGGCAGCGCAAGGCTCTCCGTTTTGAGCAACGAGGAACTGACCCTCTATTTCATATTGATACATCCAATCGTCCGGTTCCTCAGATCCATCAACAGTAATCTCGAAATAGTCGTCATCCGGATCCATGTCTGTTAAGATATAGACATAGTAGGCTCCGGATTCGATTCTAAACTGGTCCAATGTTGCTTTCAAATCTTCGTATCCGGGATAATCCCAACCCTGACCTGATTCCAGAAGGGCAACATATTCATCTGCCCATTCACCGTCTAACTGCAGTGCATAATTTGCTGCAAGAGAAGTCACGTGATCCATGACTGCCTGTACCTCAGCGGGGATTTCCGGTGTTTCGTCTTCAATATCAATGGGTTCCTCTTCTCCTCCATTACCGCCACAGCCGGCAAAAGCAAACAGTGCCAAAGCTAAAACCAGCAGTACCCTCAACCATTTAGAGTGCTTTCTCATATGCATCCTCCTTCATGAATTGTAGTGAAACACTATTTTAAGCAGTATAACATTAATATTCAAGGGCGACAAGCTGATTTTTGCTATTTTTCTGATAATTCAAATTTGAGCAACTTATTGATTTTCATAACAAAAATGAATAAAACAGTTGATTTTTATCGATATATAAGGTTTAATAATTATAGAATTGTTAATTAAATAACAACAATATAATAAGTGGGCTGTATTCGCTTTTATGCACACTCAGCTAATAAAAGTGTAGGAGGCAACGTAATCATGAACTTTCAATTGACAAAGGAGCAGGAATTTGTAAGGAAAATGGTTAGAAAGTTTGCAGTAACGGAAGTTGAACCCATCGCTGCAGACATTGACAAGGAACACAGATTCCCGATAGAAACGGTAGAGAAGATGGCCCGTTACGGCTTATTGGGCGTGCCCATTCCCAAAGAGTACGGCGGGGCCGGCGGCGATAACATCTCCTACGCCATTACCGTAGAAGAACTATCCAGGGTTTGCGCTTCGACGGGAGTAATCTGTTCCGCTCACACGTCCCTTTGTGCATGGCCTTTGCTGGCTTACGGTACGGAGGAGCAGAAGCAGAAATACCTTGTACCTATTGCAAAAGGTGAAAAATTAGGGGCATTTGGACTCACTGAGCCTAATGCGGGAACGGATGCCGGCAGTCAGCAGACCAGAGCCGTAGATAAAGGAGACCATTGGGAGCTCAACGGAGCCAAGGTCTTTATTACAAACGGCGGATATGCGGATGTCTACATAGTCATGGCTATGACAGACAAGAGCAAGGGAACAAGAGGCGGCATCAGCGCCTTTATCGTAGAGAAAGGTTTCGAAGGCTTCTCCATCGGAAAGACAGAAGAAAAGATGGGTATTTGCGCTTCTTCCACCACTGAGCTGGTGTTCCAGAACTGCATCGTTCCCAAAGAGAATCTCTTAGGACAGGTGGGAGAAGGATTCAAGATCGCCATGTCCACGCTGGACGGCGGACGTATCGGTATCGCTGCCCAAGCCTTAGGTATTGCCCAGGGAGCTTTTGACGTCACCGTGGACTACATGAAGTCGAGAAGGCAGTTCGGAAGACCTCTGAGCAAGTTCCAGGCACTGCAGTTTGGAATGGCGGAAATGCGCACTCGCATTGAAGCGGCAAGACTGTTGATTTACAATGCTGCGAACATGAAAGACAATAACTTGAAGTATGGCCCTTATTCTGCAATGGCGAAGCTTTACGCTGCTGAAACGGCTATGTACGTCACAACAAAAGCCGTTCAGTTCCACGGTGGATACGGTTTCACCAAGGACTATCCGGTGGAAAGAATGATGCGCGACGCTAAGATCACGGAAATTTATGAAGGTACATCTGAAGTGCAGAAGATGGTCATTTCTGCGGATATCTTCGGTAAATAAGAATAGGGGAGGAAGTAAAAATGGCATTAAAGATAATTGTATGCGCAAAACAGGTTCCTGATACGAACGAAGTAAAAATAGATCCCGTAAAGAATACTCTGATTCGGGAAGGCGTTCCGAGCATATTGAATCACGATGATGCGAATGCGTTAGAGGAAGCCCTGAAGATTAAGGATCAGTATCCGGACACGCACATTACGGTCATCACAATGGGTCCTCCCCAGGCGAAGGATCTGTTGATCGAGTGTCTCGCAATGGGCGCCGACAAAGGTATTCTGATTTCCGACAGGGCGCTGGGCGGCTCCGATACTTGGGCGACTTCAAATGCTCTCGCTGCTGCGGTTAAAAAGATCGGTGATTTCGATATCATCTTCGCCGGACGCCAGGCCATTGACGGAGATACGGCTCAGGTAGGACCTCAGCTGGCAGAAAAGCTGGGCATTCCTCAAGTCACGTACGTAAAAGAGTTCTCAATGGACGGGAAGGAAATCACCGTAAAGAGAGCTTTAGAGGATGGTTACGAGGTTATCAAGCTTCAGATGCCCTGCATGTTGACCGCTATCAAAGAGCTCAATACTCCGCGCTATATGACCATCGGAGGCATCTACGATGCCGTCAAGGCGGATATCCCTGTATGGGGTGCAAAAGAGCTTGAAGTAGATTTGAATAAAGTAGGGCTTGATGCTTCTCCGACAAACGTTTTCCGTTCCTTTACACCCGCGCCGAAGGGGAAGGGCGTTATGATAGAGCGGGATACGGTTGAAGAAACCGCGAAAGCTTTACTGGAAATGCTGCAAGAAAAGTATATCATCGCATAGTAGGAGGAAGAAAAAATGGCAATTCGAGTTATAAACGATAAATGCAAAGGGTGTAAACTGTGCGTAAAAGCCTGTCCCTTTGATGCCATAGATATGGTAGGAAAACTGGCAGTAATCAACGAAAAGTGTACCGCTTGCGCTCAGTGTATAGCAGCATGCCCCTTCAATGCGATAGAGAAGACCGAATCCGATGAGGGCCCCGTAGATCTGTCCGAATACAAAGATGTGTGGGTTTACGCGGAGCAGAGGGCAGGAAAGCTGATGAACGTTTCACTGGAGCTTCTGGGTGAAGGCGGCAAGCTGGCTAAGGAAATCGGCGACAGGAAAGTTTGCGCGCTGTTAATCGGATACGAAACGGATCATTTGATCCCTGAGCTCTACGCATACGGTGCGGATGTGGTGTATCAGATCGACGACCCGTTGCTGAAGAACTATACAACTGACGGATACACGAAGGTTATGACGGATGCCATCAGGGAATACAAGCCGGAAATCGTACTCTTCGGTGCGACCCACATCGGAAGAGACCTGGCTCCCAGAGTGGCGGCCAGACTGGATACCGGTCTTACGGCAGACTGCACCAGACTTGATGTGAGCATGAAAAATTACATCGAGTACTTGAAAAAGAATACTACCCTTGATACATCCGGATTAGATCCGGAATCTGAAGACAAAGGCCTTAAGCAGACGCGTCCTGCTTTCGGAGGCAATATCATGGCTACAATTATTACTCCGAGGACAAGACCGCAGATGGCTACGGTTAGACCCGGCGTTATGAGCAAGCTGCCGAAAGATGAGACGAGAAAAGGCGAGCTGATCAAAGTAAAACACAGCCTCAGCGAATCCGATATCCGGACCCAGGTTGTGGAAGTGGTTAAAGCCGCAAAAGAGATGGTATCCCTCACCGACGCAGAAATCATCTGCTCCGGCGGCCGTGGTCTGGGCGATCCTTCCGGATTTGAACTGATCAAAAAATTTGCTGATGCGGTAGGCGGTGTGGTAGGCGCATCCAGGGCAGCTGTAGACTCTGGTTGGATCGACCACTCTCATCAGGTAGGTCAAACGGGAACAACGGTTAAGCCTAAGATATATTTCGCCTGTGGAATTTCAGGAGCAATCCAGCATCTGGCGGGAATGCAGACCTCTGACATAATTGTTGCCATCAACAAGGATCCTGATGCTCCTATCTTTGAAGTAGCTGACTTCGGTATAGTAGGTGATCTTTACAAGGTTGTTCCGAAGATCATCGAAGAATGGAATAGAGTCAAGGAAGAGTTAAACAGGAACTGAGCAATCAACATCTAATGCGAGTTCTTTGCAAAACCGGCCATACTTGTCCCCGTGGCCGGTTTTGTGTATCCATAAAGAATGTTGTAAAAAATGTCTTTGAGGATGCATTGTGAAAAGCCGTCTAATTATTTACAGGCTCGCTTTTATAAAAGCATCCAACTCTCGTTTTATTCTTGTCCAGGGGAATCCGACCACATTATCGTAGTCCCCTCTGATACATTCGATCTTATCGCCCCATGCTCCCTGTATGGCATAGCCACCGGCCTTATCGTAAGGCTCGTCGGTATCAATATATGCCAGGATTTCCTCGTCCGTATAGTTTTTAAAACGAACGTCAGTCACTTCGCAAAATACTCTCTTTTCACCGGATCCGGCTTTCAGAATGGCAACTCCGGTGGCTACAAAATGTTCTTTTCCACGCAAATGATCAAGGATGTTGTAAGCTTCCCGGCGGTCTCTTGGTTTTCCGATAATCCTATCTAAAAAAACAACAGTATCAGCACCGATGATGAAGGCCGGCTCTTCCGTATATTCGGACCGGATGGCAGTCTCCACATACCGTGCCTTCTTCAGGGCAAGCTGCATGACGGCTTCTTTAGGGTCCATATTCGATGGCAGATCTTCTTCTATCCGGGGCGGTATTATGATGGGGTTTATACCGTTTTTTTTCATCATTTCAATTCGCCTCGGTGATGATGATGCGAGTATTATTTTAATTTTTTCCATGTCCGTTACCTCAATTTTATATCGCAATTATAGCATATTTTTCTCAGCCTGTCGGACATAATAATCATAAAGTTAAATTTGGTGTCAGACACTTTTTACAACTAATTATGGCATTAATTCTTGTCAATATTTAAAGCGGGGAATAGACAAAATTTCCGCCTCTGCCTTTGTTCTTGTCTACATCGGGGGCGGAAAATAAACAAGATTTAGCATTTAATCTTGATTGTTGTCTACATTGGAGATGGAAAATAGACAAGGATTGGTCATCGGTATTGATGGTTGTCTACATTTGGGGCAAAAAATAGACAAGTTTTAGATTTTAACCATTTTCTTGTCTACATTGCAGGATACAAGTAGACATGATTCCGATCTGACGAAAATTCTTGTTATTGCTTGTTTGCAAAACTTGTAAAAAGTGCTGATCCCAAAAGTATTGGCGGCTCTGTTAACTTAGTATGAAAGAAATGAGACCTGAAAGGCCTCTGGTAGGTTTTAAAAAGGGGAAAACCTACAAATGGAAACGACTAAGTGTAAGATAACACGAAAATAAGAGACGTGCAAGCCTTTGAAAAATAATTAAGGCAGCACAAATAGTCCTGATGTAGTACAGGACGGAATGAACATTGAAATCTGAATATTACTCAAGCAACCAAAAGCCAAAATAACCGTTCTTTTTCCGAGTATTTCACCCCAGCAACTTGAGCTGGAGTGAGACCATTGAGGCTGGAATGTGGTCGAATGAAGTTG
>DGEG01000025.1:0-34386 GCA_002385825.1 Firmicutes bacterium UBA3932
CCAGCCTGTCACGCTGGAGGTCGTCGGTTCGAGTCCGATCCAGGTCGCCAACTCTAGTTAAAGCTTTGCTGGTGTGGCTCAAAGGTAGAGCAGCTGATTTGTAATCAGCAGGTTGGGGGTTCGATTCCCTCCACCAGCTCCAACAAGCTACCCGGCGGGGCGAAAGCTCTTTGAAACTTAAAGATTTGGAGGGATTCCCGAGTGGCTAAAGGGGGCGGACTGTAAATCCGTTAGCGCAGCTTTCGATGGTTCGAATCCATCTCCCTCCACCAAAGTGTGCGGAAGTGGCTCAGGGGTAGAGCATCGCCTTGCCAAGGCGAGGGTCGCGAGTTCGAATCTCGTCTTCCGCTCCAAATTTTTGCGGATGTAGTTCAATGGTAGAACGTCAGCCTTCCAAGCTGAAAGCGTGAGTTCGATTCTCATCATCCGCTCCATCAGGGGTCCATAGCTCAGTTGGATAGAGCAACGGCCTTCTAAGCCGTGTGTCCGGGGTTCGAATCCCTGTGGGCTCACCATTTTCGAAAATGGGGTATAGCCAAGCCGGTAAGGCAACGGACTTTGACTCCGTGATGCGTAGGTTCGAGTCCTGCTACCCCAGCCAACTTGACCCATTAGCTCAGTCGGTAGAGCACTTGACTTTTAATCAAGGTGTCCCGCGTTCGATTCGCGGATGGGTCACCATTTTTTTAGGGGTGGACAGTACTCGCTCGAGGGAGAGGTGTCCGAGTGGTTTAAGGAGCTGGTCTTGAAAACCAGTGACTCCGAAAGGGGCCGTGGGTTCGAATCCCACCCTCTCCGCCACGAAGACAACAATGAATAAACCTCTCTCGGCAATAAGCTATTAGGGATACGGAGAAGTACTCAAGTTGGCTCAAGAGGACGGTTTGCTAAACCGTTAGGCCGGGCAACTGGCGCATGGGTTCGAATCCCATCTTCTCCGCCATACGCAGGGGTATAGCTCAGCTGGCAGAGCAGTGGTCTCCAAAACCACGTGCCGAGGGTTCGAATCCTTCTACCCCTGCCAAATCACCGTATGACCAACGGGGTGTAGCGCAGCTTGGGAGCGCATCTGGTTTGGGACCAGAGGGTCGCAGGTTCAAATCCTGTCACCCCGACCAATGCGGCCCAAACAAAAAATGACGTGGGCCATTAGCTCAGTCGGTCAGAGCATCCGGCTCATAACCGGCAGGTCCGGGGTTCAAGTCCCTGATGGCCCACCACAACAAATAACTATATTAACAACTGAAAACCATCGTTATTTTTTTGATTGAAATTGTCGTCCTACATGCCCAGATAGCTCAGTTGGTAGAGCAGTGGACTGAAAATCCACGTGTCGCTGGTTCGATTCCGGCTCTGGGCACCATCATCAGGTAGCCGGTTGAGACGTATGTCCGATCGGTTATCTTTTTATTTGTCGAAACCTCCGGCCAATGGATCTCCCGTCAGTTCTCGGGTTGAATTATATTCACGTTGTTTGCCTGGAAAGCTTCCACCCATTCCGGCGGCAACGGTCTATTCACTACCACCGTATCGATTTCGTCGATCTGCCCTATCAGCGCGAAAGATGTCTTATCGAATTTCGTATGATCCACAACGAGGTAAACGTGGTTCGAATGCTTGATGGCAAGTTTTCTGACCTCGGCCTGCTGTTCGTTTGAATCGGTTATTCCGGTTTTCAAGTGAATGGATCTGCAGGAGATAAAAGCCTTGTCCACAAAATATTGCATCATATCTGCCTGAGCATTTTTGCCTACAAAGGACAGTGAGCTATTGTCCAGGATGCCGCCTATCATGAGAAGGCGGATAGACTCGGCTGCCGAAAGCAGGTTGGCAATCTTAAGCGAGTTTGTGATAACTGTCAGTCTCCTGTTTTTTATTTTTGTAGCTATATATAAAGAAGTTGTGGAAGCATCGAGGAATATGGACTCTCCGTCCATGATATGCTTTGCACATTCATTGGCGATGATTTCCTTGTCCTTCACCATTATTTTTTCTCTCAGTTTAACATCCACATCGCTTTGCACTATATCCTCTATATATGCTCCGCCGTAAATACGTTTTAAAAAGCCCTCGGCTTCAAGCTGGGTAAGGTCGCGTCGAATGGTTTCTTCAGTACGGTTGAACATCTTTGCCAATTCCGCAACCGTAACGCTTTTCTTCTCAGCTAATAATTCTTTGATTTTTTCTTTTCTGGTAATAGCCAGCATGTCTGTCATCTCTCCTTAAATTGTTTATTCTAGTTGTTACGTTTTATCAACGAGCAATAAATTTTTGATTAATCTTGATTTTATCTGATTACTGAAACGATTAAAGATGATCATAAAAATTATAATGAATTATTTCCGTTATGTACAGCATTTTTTGTATTTTAGCCACATAAACCCAAATAAATAAATACTGCATATTCTGAAAACCAAATAAATCAACAAAAACATGTTGACAAACAACATGAAGTGCGCAATAATAAAGTACAAGCCATTCCAGGAAAAGCTTTTTAGGAGGCGAAGGAATGTATAATCGTACAAACTATATGCCGGAATTTATGGCCAGAAAGCAAATATGCGATATTGGAAAGCGCATGTACAATCGCGGTTACGTTGCGGCAAATGACGGCAATATATCGGTACGTATAGGCAGGGATACCATACTATGTACTCCCACCGGCGTATCAAAAGGTTTTATGACTCCTGATATGTTGGTTAAGCTCAACATGAAGGGTGAAAGAAGATCCGGAACCCGGAAGGCGTCGTCGGAGATAAAGATGCATCTACGGGTTTATAAAGAGAATCCGGAAGTTATGGCTGTAACTCACGCCCATCCTCCTATCGCTACTTCCTTTGCCATTGCAGGCATAGAGCTTGATAAAGCCTTGCTTCCGGAAGCGGTGGTCATGCTGGGGACAGTCCCCATTGCTCCTTATGCTACGCCGGGAACCGAAGAGGTGCCGGAATCCATTGCGCCTTATTGCAAAGACCATAATGCTGTCTTGCTGGCAAACCACGGCGCTCTTACCTGGGGAAGCGATCTCATTGAAGCCTATTATCGCATGGAATCACTGGAACATTATGCAGCCATTATGATGTATACATCTAATATTATCGGAAAAAGCAACGAACTGAGTTGCGGGCAGGTTGAGCGCTTGATTGAAATCAGAAAAAATCTCGGTATAACATCAGGCGGAAAGCCGGTTTGCTCAATAGAAGAAAAGAATAAAGGGCCTTTTATTTCCTCCTCCTCAATGAATCAAGAGTCAATGACTCAGGAAAAAGAGGTCCTTCTCCGCAGCATAGCGGAAAAGGTAACGGCTACAGTTTTAAACAGCAATCGTTAAAACAGTTCCCAGTCTTCCTTTAATTACAGGGAGGGTAAAAAAATGACCATTTCATTAACGGAAAGGGATGTAGCCTGGATAATTGAACAGGTAATAAAAAATGTAGAACAGGCCGCCGGGACCCACAACGGCCATGTTTCTCCGGTAAAAACGGCTTCGGAAGCAACAATTGGGAAAACTGAAAGCTCAACAGGGGCCCCACTATTTGTTTCCGTAGCCGAAGCTGTATCAGCTGCTCATAAGGCTCAACAGGAATATACGGCAAACTTCAAGATAGAAGACAGGAATAATATAATAGCCTCCATAAGGGAGGCGGCCAAAAGGGAAGCTGAGACAATTGCTGAGATGATATTTGAAGAGACCGGACTTGGTCGAAAGGAAGATAAAGTTGCTAAAATCCTGTTGGCGGTGCTTAAAACCCCGGGAGTTGAAGATCTGAAGACCACGGCGATTTCCGGAGACTATGGTCTGACCATCGAGGAAATGGCTCCCTTTGGTGTGATCGGTGCTATTACACCGGTAACCAATCCTGCGGAAACGATCATCAATAACGCCATATCCATGCTCGCAGCAGGAAATTCTGTCGTATTTAATGTACACCCTTCTTCAGTAAAGTGTTGTTCCTATGTTGTACGTCTGCTGGATTCCGCCATAAGGCAAGGGGGAGGACCGGCAAATCTTATCACGATGATAGAAAATCCAACAATAGATACTCTTAATGAAATAGCAAGCGATCCGAAGGTGAACCTTTTAGTCGGTACGGGCGGCGCCGGCCTGGTTAGAGCGTTGCTCAGATCGGGAAAGAAAACCATAGGAGCGGGAGCGGGGAATCCTCCTGTTGTTGTGGACGAAACTGCAGATATCGAGCATGCAGCAAAGAGCATCATCGAAGGAGCCGCCTTCGATAACAACATCCTCTGCATTGCGGAAAAAGAGGTGTTTGCTGTACAGGCCATAGCAGATGAACTGATATATCACATGCTGCAGAACGGCGCATATATGCTGGGACGCCAGGAACTTGCCAAAGTTATGGATTTGACCCTTACAGCAGATGAAAAGAGCGGAGCCGCTTCCTGCAGCGGCAAGAGGGAAATCGAATACCATGTGAAAAAAGAATGGATAGGCAAGAGCGCAGAATCCATTTTAAACGCTATCGGAGTCAAGAAAGATAACATCAAAATCCTCCTTTGCGAAGTGGATTTTTCACACCCCTATGTACAGCTTGAACAGATGATGCCTGTGCTGCCCATCGTTCGTTGTACGGATGTAGACGAAGCCATAACCATGGCGGTAAGGGCAGAGCAAGGCAATCAGCATACTGCATCTATTTTCTCCAGGGATGTGGTGAATATGACTCGTTTCGCCAAAGCTATCAATACCACATTGTTTGTAAAGAATGCGCCCACTTTGGCGGGCGTGGGATATAAAGGAGAAGGCTCGACTACATTTACCATTGCAGGACCTACCGGCGAAGGAGTGACCTCCGCAAAAACCTTTACACGAGTCAGAAGATGCACCTTGGCAGAAGGGGGTTTTAGGATTATATAAACCGCTTAAATGAAACCATTATATTTTACCGAGGAAAGCCATGAAAAAATTAGCAGCGGGGTTTATAGAAGCTTTAGGCTATAGCGTAGTCCTGGACGCTTTGGATAAAGCCTGCAAAAGTGCGAATATCACAATTGAAGGAATAGATTGCAACAACCCTTCACTGGGCGATGCTGCGGAAATCCCCAACACATTTCAGGCAAAGATCACCGGTGAAGTGGAGCAGGTACATATTGCCCTTGAGAATGCCAAGGAGTCCGCAACTAAACGCTTGCCGGAGAAGGATGTGCTCGTTCATCTGATACCGGGGGCGGAAAGCGGCATATATAAACTGCTGAAAACCGGAAAAGTCAAGATAAGGGAAGGGGAAGAGAGCCCATCTCCCGACGCATTGGGCATTGTGGATGTACAGTTCTATGCAAATGCGGTGCATGTACTTGACATCATGTCCAAAGCAGCAGACATAGTTTTGCTTCACAAAGAACTGATATTGGGCGGCAAAATGGTGACTATTTTTGTCGGGGGAAGCGTTTCCCAGGTGGAGGAAGCCATAAAATCAGCCCGGGAAACGGCGGAAAGGGAGTACCCTGATGCGTTTAAAAATGCCGTCGTTATAACTAAACCTCATAAAGAAATAATGAAATTTGTTATAGGTAAGGCACCGGTTAAGAACCGGCAACCCTGACTACTAACCGTTAAATGAATAAATTACATGATAACTGGAGGAAGTGAAAGATGGAAGCAATAGGAATGATTGAAACAAGGGGTTTGGTTGCTGCCATTGAAGCGGCTGATACCATGTTGAAAGCAGCCAATGTAAAAATGGTGGGCACCGAGAAAGTCGGCTCAGGAATGGTGGCTGTTATTGTCACCGGTGAGGTTGGTGCTGTAAAGGCGGCTGTAGAAGCGGGAGTGGAAAACGCGCAAAGAGTGGGAGAAATCGTTGCGGTCCATGTGATTCCCAGACCGTCTGAAGACGTTGCCTGCATGTTGCCTCAGGCGGCAAAGCAGAAATGAGACCGGCTGAAAGTCGACACGAGAACAGTTTAGAGTAAATAGCACCTGCTGCGGCAGGCGAAAAGAAGGAGGAGAAAAAATGAAAGCACTGGGAATGATCGAAACAAGAGGACTTACCGCAGCCATTGAAGCTGCCGATACCATGCTTAAATCTGCTAACGTGGAAGTAGTAGGGACTGAGAAAATAGGATCTGGCCTGGTCACCGTTGTGATACAGGGAGAGGTGGGAGCCGTAAAGGCAGCGGTAGAGGCTGGAGTAGAGAACGCCCAAAGGATCGGCGAGATTGTGGCGGCTCATGTGATCCCGAGACCCAATGCGGATTTGGTCAAGGTGCTTCCGATTATTAAATAATAGCGGTGAGCGCAATGGATGAAAACCTGAAGACCCGAATAGCGGAAATGGTAATCGCAGAACTTACTCAAAGAGGAGTCAAGATAAAAAAATTTTCCTTCCGCGTTCCGGTGGCAATTTCCGCAAGGCACGTACATCTATCGAAAGAGGACCTCTATCGACTGTTCGGAACGGGGTACGAGCTTTCGGTGCATAGAGATATCTCCCAGCCCGGGCAGTATGCCGCTCAGGAAACAGTAACCATTGAAGGGAATAAAGGTAATCTCGAAAATGTCCGGGTAGTGGGACCTGTAAGAGCGGAAACCCAGGTGGAGATTTCCAGGACGGATGCTTTTGCTTTAGGTATGGATGTGCCGGTTAAACCTTCGGGAAATCTTGCGGGAACTCCGGGGATAAGGATCAGAGGTCCTAAAGGGGTGTTGGAGTTGGCGAAGGGCATCATTGTCGCCGATCGCCATATTCACATAACCCCGCGGGATGCAGCGCAATTCGGCTGCAGTGACGGAGAAAAAGTGCATGTCAGAGTCGGAGGAGTAAAGCCCGGAATTCTCGGCGGTGTTATCATCAGAGTGAGTCCGGCTTCCTCTCTGGAGCTTCATTTGGACACGGACGATGCAAATGCCTTTTTCCTGGATAACGGCGATTTGCTTGAAGTAATCAAAAAGGAGAATTTCTGATGCTGCTTGGTAAAGTAATGGGTAATATCGTATCCACTAGGAAAAACGATAAACTCACGGGATATAAGCTGCTGCTGATAAAGCCTTATTACGGTGACGAGGACCGGATCTTTGTGGCAGCGGATCAGCTGGGTGCCGGAATAGGCGAGTTGGTGATGATTACAACAGGTTCCCCCGTCAGGTTCGGTCTCGACAAGGAAGCCCCCATCGATGCATTGGTGGTAGGCATTGTGGATAAAGAACCGGATCTATAAGGCATACAGTAAGGAGGCTTGAGGTGAAAACCATCAGAGTGCTGGCGGTGGGAGATCCTGCCGTGGATGTTTACACGCGTCCGGAATACGGTATATTACCGCGCTTCGAAGAGGCTGAGGGCATCAAAGTAGATTTTGATATAGTACCCTGGGACAGCTATTACGGAACCCTTATGGACGCCTTTAGCGGGACAAAGCAGTACGACATCGCTATGGTTGCCGGACACCTTTGGCTCAGAGATTTTGTAGAAAAAGGATACCTGGCGGAGCTTAGCGAGCCCGGTGCCGCGGGTTATCATCCGGAAGATATACTTCCGGTAGTGGACGATGAAATGAAAGTATCGGGAACCAGGTACCTGTATCCGTCTTTTTGCGACGGACACATCATTCTATATAGAAAATCTGCCGTGCTTGAAAGAATAGGAAAACTTCTCCCCGAAGCCATAAGCACGGACGAGTATAGGGAGATAGTTGCCAAATGTCACGGCTTTAACGGAATGGCCGGTGTTGCAATGAAAGCTCACGAATCCGAGATATTCCTGGATTTCCTTCCTTATTTGAGAACGGAAGGTGTAGACGCTTTTACCGACGGGGCTCCCAGGTTTAACGGCCCGGAGGGAGTCAAGGCTTTAAAAAAATATATCAACCTTAAAGAATATGTAATTACCGGTACTGAGAATTTCGGAAACACAGAGGTTAGCCAGGCTTTCAGAGAAAGAAAAGTTGCCCTTGCGGTAACCTGGGGCGGCCAGCTTGGTGTTAATTTTACCGATGGATGTGAGGATTTTGCCGATGTGGGCTTTTCCACCTTCAAGACTGCGTGGAACGTCACATGGAGTTTCGGAATAACATCTAAATCCGCCAATAAAAACGAGGCGGAAAAACTTCTAATGTATCTGACATCGACAGACGTTGACAAGGCGGTGGGAAACTATGCCGGTTCGCCGGTGAGGATATCCACCTATGAAGCCCGCAGAGACAAGAATCCCTGGTATGACAGCCATCTTGCCATGCTGGAGCAATATGCCAAACCCCTTCCGTCCCTTGTGAACATGGGAGCCATTATGGCCCCTCTTTATAAATACATATATCAAGCTTTCACCGGAACCATCTCTCCGGAAAAAGCGCTGAGTGAAGCATACGCCGAAATTGAGAAACTGTTATGAACAGGAACCCTGTGTGCGGAGGTTTGAAATGAAACTTATTGTAATCGGCGGCGTAGCGGCGGGAATGTCTTGTGCGGCCAAGCTGAGAAGAATGGACAGCTCCGCCGAAATAACTGTATATGAAAAGGGAAAGCATCTCTCCTACGGAGCTTGCGGACTTCCATATTATATATCAGGAGTGTCTGCCGATAGAGATAAGTTAATTGCAAGAACAAGAGAAGAGTACGAGAGAAACGGCATAAATTGCTTTTTACAACATGAGGTCCTGAAGGTTATTCCCGGGGACAAATCCGTACTTGTGAAAGATCATTTGAACGGAAACGTTTTTATAGACAAATATGACAAGCTGATGATAGCTGTAGGTGCCGGTCCTGTAATTCCGCCCATAGAGGGAAGAGATCTGAAAGGGGTATTTACTCTTAAAAGTCTTGACGACGGCGATATTATAAAAAATGCCGTCGATGAAAATGTCAAGGACATAGTGGTGGCAGGGGGAGGATATATCGGTATTGAAATGGCAGAGGCCTTTCGCCAGATGGGCAGAAACGTTACCGTTATCGAAATGGCCGATAGGATATTAACACCCTTTGATGAAGAAATTGCAAGCCTTGCTATAGAAGAACTGTTGAGAAACCACGTGATTCTCAAACTGGGAGAGAGGCTGGAACGCATTGACGGCAGAGAAAGAGTTGAAAGGATTGTCACTTCAAAGGGAGAGTACAAAGCGGATCTGGTGCTGATGGCTTTAGGAATCAGACCTGCCACGGAATTTTTAAAGGGCAGCGGCATTCACATGGCAAAAAATGGCGCCATCATAGTAGATCGAGAGATGCGAACTAATTTGGATGATATATATGCCGCCGGTGACTGCGCCCTGGTATATCATCTGCTCAAAGAAGAAAACGCATACATTCCGCTGGGCACTGTTGCCAACAAGTGCGGCAGGATAGCCGGCGAAAATGTGGGCGATAAACACAGGAAATATATAGGCACCGTAGGTTCTGCGGCCATCAAGGTTTTCGATATTGAGATGGCAAGGACCGGGCTCTCCGAGAAAGAAGCGAAAGAGCTTTCAATTGATTATGACAAGGTAGTCGTTGATACCCAGGATCTACCCCCCTATTATCCGGAACCATCGCCGATAAGATTTAAGCTGATCTACGAGAAAGGTACAAAGCGAATACTGGGAGCCCAAGGTGCCGGTAAAAAGGGAGTGGTCCTGCGCATCGACATTTTCGCCGCAGCAATAACCGGCGGAGCAACTACCGATGAACTTGGAATGACGGATCTGTGTTACGCTCCTCCCTTTGCGGGAGTTTGGGATGCGGTCAACATCGTATGCAACGCGGCCAAGTAAGGCCAGGCAGGTGATCTCATGTCTAAGATAATGAAACTTGAAGAAGGCGTAAATCTCATCGAAGACGGAATGACCATAGCAATCGGAGGCAATGTACTCCACCGGTCTCCTATGGCGTTTCTGAGAGAAATAGTAAGGCAGGGTAAAAAAGGGCTGAGAGTAGTTAAAACTGCCGGCGGTCATGATGTGGACCTCCTTTGCGCCGGAGGATGCGTTTCCGTTGTAGATGCGGGGTTTATCAGTTATGAAACGGAATATGGTCTTGCCTCTCATTATAGAAAAGCCGTGCAGGATGGACTAGTCAAGTCCAATGAACATGCCTGTTATACGGTTATATCCGCTCTGCGGGCGGCAAAGGCCGGTGTTTCATTCATGCCAGTAAAAGGAATTATAAACAGCGACCTTGTTAAGGTTAACGATTATTTCAAAGTTATCAGCGATCCCTTCACCGGTGAAGATATCACCGTTGTTCGGGCCATAGAACCCGATGTGGCCATAATTCATGTGCAAGAGTGCGACGAAAAAGGAAACGGAATCATTAGGGGACCGGTATATGACGACGAGTTGATAGCTCTTTCTTCCAAACGAATAATATTGACCACAGAAAAAATTATAAACAGACCATATTTAACGACGAGCCCGAAGGAAGTCACAATTCCCGGTTTTTTGGTAAGCGGGGTAATTCCTGCAAGGAAGGGAGCATCTCCCTGCAGTTGTCCTACTCTTTACGATATAGACAAAAATGTCCTGAAGTCCTTTTTATCAGGGACGGAGAAAGATAAGGACAAAACCCTTTCGGAATACCTTGCGCGATATGAAAGGGCCGACCGGTATGGAGGGAGGCAGAGGTTTTAAAATGATTAACCAAAGTAGTATTCACCCGGCGGATCTGATGGTTTGCACAATGGCCCGCTTAATTGAAGACGGTGAAACCGTATTTCAGGGGGTGGCCTCCCAGCTTCCTCTGGTGGCCATGAAGCTTGCCAAAGCAACCCATGCAAAAAATGCCACCTTGCTCAATATTCCCGGAGGAGTCAATCCGGCAGGTACCGTCTTGTCAGAATACTCTTCAGCTGGCTGGGAGTTGTGGGATCGTTCAGAAGCTGTATTCCCTTTAGAAAAAGTATTCGATCTTTCCATGAGAGGAAAGTTGGACGCGGCTTTTCTGAGCGGTGTTCAGTTTGATCGCCATGGGAACGTCAACGCTTCCGTTATAGGAGATTACCACAGGCCAAAGGTAAGGCTTCCTGGCGGAGCGGGAAGTGCGGTATTAATCCCCACGGTAAAAAAAGCCATAATATGGCGGACAAAACATGACCGGAGAACCTTTGTTGAAAAAGTGGACTTCGTCACTACCAGGGGGAATATATACAAGATAGTTACGCCGATCTGCATGTTCGGCTATAGGAACGGAATGTTGTATCTCGAAGCCGTGAGCCCTTATAGCAGCATAGACGAAGTAATTGCAAACACCGGCTTTGAAATAAAAACCCATCAAGGGAAACCGGAGGTGATGTCACTGCCAACAAGAGAGGAAATGAGGACGCTGAGACAAATAGATCCCAAAGGAATACGTTATAAAGAATTTGGCTAAAACAACACAAAACGAAAAAAACACAAACAAACGAAGATAAACGTTGCGTGTTTTAGGGATTTATTGTATATTCAAGAAAACAAAGCGGACGAGACATTGAAGAACTTATTAACATTAGCAGCCCTACTTGTTAAAAACCGTTGGTAAGGAGGAGAGGAGAAATGAAAAAGTTATTGTCAATCGCGTTAGCTGTTGTCATGCTTCTGTCACTGGTCGCATGCGGCGGCGGCGGCGAAGAAGCCACGGAAGAAGGCCTTTACGAAGGAGCTCCTGCAGGACTCGCCGAAAGAGATACTCCTGTAAAAGTTGCGGTCATCAGGAACTTGGGCGCTGACGAACATACGGCACAGTTCCTCGCGGGAACTATTGAAGAAGGCACTTCTCTGGGATTTATCGTCGATACCTTTACCACAAACGGCGACAACGCCAAATTTGAAGATACCTTCAATCAAGTTCTCATCGGCGGCTACGACGGCATTATCGTATCCCACGGGCAGGATAACGCTCCGCCGTTGATCCAGCAGGCTGTTGACGAGGGAATCGCTGTAGTTACATTTGACACCAACGTCGAAATCGAAGGAGTTACTGTTACCGCCCAGGACGATATGTCGCTGGCAGAACTCTCCCTCAGCGCATTAGTAGACGCATATCCCGACAAGACTCCGAAAATCATCAAAATGTGGGTTGCAGGTTTCCCGCCCATGGAGAGAAGAGAAGTTGTTTATCAGGAGTATCTCAAAGCCGGTAAGATCGAAGAGCTTGTAAGCATAGGCGAAGTAGGAGACTTTACAAACGTAGCCGGCTTGAACGCAAATGCTATCGGATCCCTCATGGCCCAATATCCGGTAGGTGAAATCGATGCCATCTGGGCTTGCTGGGATGCTTTTGCAACCGGAGCTTTCACAGCTTTGAAGGAAAACAATCGTACGGAAATCAAAATCTTCGGAATAGACGTATCCAACGCAGATCTGCAGATGATGCAGGAAGAAGATTCGCCCTGGGTTATGACAGCGGCAGCGGACGCGAAGCTGGTCGGTACAGTGAATATGCGCCTGCTGGCAAAGAAACTGGCAGGGGAAGACACTCCTGATTCTGTTGAGATTCCCGCTACTACCATCTATCAGGAAGACCTGCTTGCGGCCGGCGGTAGCGTGACCGTCGAAACTTTGAGCGATGTTTATGATACCTGGGGTAAATCTGATATGTTTAACGAGGACTGGATGAAAGCTCTCAGAGAGAAAAATGCAAAATAATCTATAGGCGGACGGACTCTAAAGAAGGGAAGGTATGTCTAATACCTTTCCTTCTTTAAAAAATATGAGGCTGTGAGGTAAAATGGATAAGTTTCAATTGGAAATGCGCGATATATCCATAGAATTCCCAGGTGTAAAAGCTTTGAAAGGAGCAAATTTCAAGACATCGGGAGGCATAATTCACGCATTGGTGGGTGCGAACGGAGCAGGGAAATCTACTCTTATGAAAGTCCTGTCCGGAGTCTATACCCATTGGGAAGGTACTATCCTCATTAACGGTGAGGAACACAACATCAGAACGGTGAAGGATTCAAAGGACAGGGGAATAGAGATAGTCTACCAAGAGGTGGATGTTGCGCTTATTCCCTATCTCTCCGTGGCGGAAAACATAATGCTTGACCAGATGGTCATGAACCATGAAGGAAAGCAGTTCGTGAACTGGCATGAAGTGCGCAGAAAGGCCGGAGAGATATTAAAAAAGCTCAAAGTGGATATCCCTGTAAATGTCAATGTTGAAAACCTTTCTCTTGCGCAGAAACAAATGGTATTGATAGCAAGAGCTCTATCCAGGGACTGTAAGTTGCTCATAATGGATGAGCCTACGGCTCCGTTGTCCCAGGCGGAGACCGAAGAATTATTTAAAGTGATAAGGGATCTTAAAGCGGCCGGAGTCGGAGTGGTGTTTATCACCCACAGACTGCCTGAAATCTTTCAAATCTGCGATGAAATCACGATTATGAGAGACGGCAGGTTTATTACAAGCATGAAAGTACAAGATACTTCCGAAAAGGAAGTCATAGAATACATGCTGGGTAGAAGCTTTGAGGAGATCTTCCCCAAATGTCAGACTGAAATAGGAGAGGTGTGCTTTGAAGCGAAAAATCTCTCCGACGAGAAAATGATAAAGGATGTTTCCATCTATGCGAGAAAGGGAGAAATAGTCGGTATTGCAGGGCTTGTGGGCGCAGGGAAGACAGAACTATGCAAGGCGCTATTCGGAGCAATACCGTTAAAAACCGGAGAGATTTATCTCAACGGGAAAAAGCTTTCAATACAGCAACCGTATATGGCCGTTTCACAAGGACTGGCACTGGTACCTGAGGAAAGGCGAAAAGAAGGTGTGCTTATAGATGAACCGGTACATACGAACTTGACTTTGCCCAGCATAAAGAGTTTCGTAAAGAGGGGTTTTATCGATTTCATTAAGGAGTATCAGGTTTCCAGGAAAATGATATCGGATCTTAATATAGTAACCCCCAGTGAATTTCAGAAGGTAGCTTTCCTGTCCGGAGGCAATCAGCAAAAAGTGGTAGTGGGGAAGTGGCTGATTGCCGACGCGGAAGTGTATATATTTGATGAGCCTACAAAGGGAGTGGACGTAGGAGCAAAGAAGGATATTTTCGAGTTGATAGGCAATCTCGTATGTGAAGGTAAAACCGTTATATATGCATCGAGTGAGATTCCGGAAATACTCGGAATTACAGACAGAGTTTATGTGATGTACGACGGTAAAATCTCTAAAGAATTGGTAACAAGTGAGACAACCGAGGACGAAATACTGTATTATTCTGCGGGAGGAAAAAACTGATGTCTAAGCAAGTGAAAGACGGGGAAGCGAGGGCTATAAAGAGATTTGACCTCTTTGACTTCCTTTATAAATACGGGACGCTGTTCACGATAGTAATCATCGTGGTGTTCTTCTCAATAACAACCGATGGGAGATTCATCTCGCCGGCAAACATAATCAACATTCTGAGAGCTATGTCCATAACTACAGTCATAGCCACAGGCATTACCATCTCTCTGGTTGTCGGAGGTTTCGACCTTTCCGTGGGATCCGTGGCATCCATGACCATGGCCCTTTCCATAGCCATGTTCGTATGGTATGAACAGAACATCGTTGTAAGCATCTTAGTAGCCCTTATCGTTGCCGGCATAATAGGCTTTCTGAACTCGGTGTTGATAATCAGGTTTAAGATTCCGGATATGTTGGCAACCCTTGCGGCAATGTTTATCTTTAACGGGGTCTCCACGACATTTTCCAAAGGAAAGATCATATCGCAGAATATGATAATGGAAGACGGAAGCGTTTCTACAGGGTTGATTCCCGCCTCTTTCAGAAGCCTTGGGCAAGTACCTGTTATAATCATAGTGATGGCGGCTTTGGTAATTATTGTTCACATTTTCTTAACCTATACAAAGCATGGCAGATACATGTATGTAGTGGGAGGAAATGCGGAGGCTGCCAGATTGTCCGGTGTAAAAGTGGACAAATACAGGAGGATAGCGTACATAATGGCTGCCATTTTAGCCGGCATCGGCGGGATCCTTCTGGCGGCTCGAATCGGACAGTCCAATCCTTCCGCAGGGGCAGGATATCTGATGGAATCGGTGGCAGCGGCATTTATCGGTTTTTCCGTTGCCGGGGTAGGAAAACCCAATGCCATAGGAACTTTTGTGGGCGCATTGCTCATGGTAGCATTATCTAACGGTCTTGTCATGAAGTCAGTACCTTATTATTCCATGGATATAATCAAAGGCGCTGTACTGGTGCTGGCCTTGGGAATCACCTATTACAAGCAAAAGAGATAGTCGCAATGTTTGCGGTTATCCTTGCAGAGAGTTTAGGCGGTCACTGTAAGTATTAAGCGAATGCGCAGTAGAAGGGAGAGGGACTATGGATTTCACAAAATATTTCACCATGAAGGAGAAGGATGCGGCAAGATATGCTGCCGAAAAACTGGATTTCATCTTTTCGCCGGGAGATGATCTGGAATGCAAGGAGATCGGGGACGGAAACCTGAACTACATCTTTCGGATCTGGAGAAAATCAGACGGTGCTTCTATCGTAATAAAACAATCGGGACCTGTAGCACGGATTTCCGATGAATTCAAGGTATCGCCGGACAGGAACAGGATTGAATACGATATTTTGAAGTATCAGGGAGAACTTGCGCCGGGACTGGTCCCGAAGGTATATTTATACGATCCAATAATGAACTGCACTGTTATGGATGATTTATCGGATCATACGATTATGCGTACTGCCATGCTTGAACACAGGCAGTTCCCCAGGTTTGCCGAGGATATTACCACCTTTATGGCGAACACCTTGATTCTGACCACTGACTTATGTCTCGATCACAAGCGCAAGAAAGAGCTGGTTAAGAATTTCATCAATCCGGAATTGTGCGAGATTACCGAGGATCTGGTATATACAGAGCCCTTTAACGATGTCAATAACAGAAACAGGGTGTTTGAACCCAATAGAGAATGGATTGAGGAAAATGTATACGGAGATGAGGCTTTAAGGCTTGAAACTGCCAAGCTTAAGTTCGAGTTCATGACCAACGCCCAGTCTCTCGTTCATGGTGACCTTCACACCGGATCCATATTTATAAAAGAAGATTCCATGAAAGTTATCGATCCCGAGTTTGCGTTTTATGGTCCCATGGGCTTTGATATCGGAAACATTGTTGCAAACCTCATGTTTGCCTGGGCCAACGCAGATGCCTATGAAGTCTCCAAACAGAAAGAATGGTTGGAGGAGACAATCGTTGCAGTTGTAGATCTTTTCAAAGAGAAGTATAATGTTCTTTTCGATGAAAACGTAACGGAGGTAACGGCCCGTTACAAAGGATTTAAAGAGTATTATCTGGACCGGATACTGAGCGATACTGCCGGAGTAGCCGGGCTCGAAGGGTCAAGGCGTATTATCGGCATAGCTCAGGTAAAGGATATAACTACAATAGAAGATGAAGCCAAGAGGATCAGGGCGGAGAGAATATGTCTTACGGCGGCAAAGAAATTTATTATGAAAAGGGATGAATTCAAGACAGGCAAGGATTTCCTGGACGTTATCCTGAAGACTGCCGAACAGTTCTGAGAAAGGAAGGATCACCATGTCATTTAAAGTTCTGGAGATTACGCCCGTAAAGCTTGACGACGACAAGAGCGAGCTCATATTGTTGGATCAGACCCTCTTGCCGGGAGAGACCAAATACCTTCATTTGACTACAATTGAGAGTATTTGGGAAGCCATATACAAGTTGCGGGTCAGAGGCGCTCCGGCCATCGGAATCACCGGAGCCTATGGTGCATATCTGGCGGTTAAGCATAGCCGGGCAGATAATTTCGATGATTTTTACGCGAAATTCAAAAAGGCGAAAGAGTATCTGGGTTCCTCCAGGCCCACGGCTGTTAATCTTTTCTGGGCTCTCGATCGGATGGAGGATTGCCTGCTGGCCAATAAGGATAAGAGCATTTCGGATATTAAGCGCGCCCTGCTGGATGAGGCAAATCTCATAAGGCAGGAAGACGAAGATGTCTGTCGCAGCATAGGGGAACATGGGCTTACGCTTTTGAAGCCGGGAATGGGCTTATTAACCCACTGCAATGCGGGCACCATAGCGACGGCCAAATACGGCACAGCTCTTGCGCCTATCTATCTCGGTCAGGAGAGAGGTTACAATTTCAAGGTGTTTGCCGATGAAACCAGGCCTTTGCTCCAGGGAGCGAGACTTACCACCTGGGAGCTTATGCAGGCGGGGGTCGACGTGACCCTCATTTGCGATAACATGGCTTCCATCGTCATGAAAAACGGTTGGATAGATGCTGTACTTGTAGGCTGTGACAGGGTTGCGGCAAACGGCGACGCCGCAAACAAAATCGGCACATCGGGAGTGGCTATCCTCGCAAAGGAATACGACATCCCCTTCTACGTGCATGCTCCTTTATCCACAATTGATATGAAGACGAAAACGGGAAAGGATATCCATATCGAACTCAGACCGGGCGAAGAGATTTACAAGGCTTGGTACGAGAAACCCATGGCGCCGGAAGGCGTTAAAACCTACAATCCTGCTTTTGATGTAACCGATGCCAAGTATATAACAGCCATTATTACGGAAAAGGGTATAGTGTATCCTCCCTACGAGGAAGGCCTTGTAAAGCTGTTCGAATAGATACACTAACTTCTATAAACGCCACATGAAAAAAACGAAAGCGCTGTTGTGTCGGGTTTGTCCGGAAGACAACAGCGCTTTTTTCTCTTGACAATACATAGATGGTCAAGGTATCATATACCTAAATATTCTATGTATGATTTTTCCAAGAATGTAGTGGAGGTTAGAAAGATGGCGATAAACAAAGGGCTGTTAGGAGGAAGCACGCCGTTATTGTTGCTTTCTCTATTGAAAAACCAGGATTGTTACGGTTATGAAATCATCAAAATCCTCGAAGAACGTTCCGATAATACTTTTTCTTTCAAGGAGGGAACCTTGTATCCTGTGCTGCACAAGTTGGAGAACGAGGGATATATTCGTTCTTATTATAAGGAGAAAGACGGGCGGCAGAGGAGATATTACGCCATAACGGACAGGGGGATAAAGCAGTTGGCAGAAGAAAAAGAACAGTGGAAACGGTTTTCCTTCGCGGTGAATAAAGTGATCGGCGGTGAAGCAAATGCCATCGCCTGAAACCCGTGAATTCAGCGTCGAGGCACGGCAGGTGCCGTCGCCGGCAGTCAAGGAGTTTATCCACAAAGTTGTTAATAGAGTGCACTTTTTCCCCGATCGACATGATATCGAATTAGAGCTGGCGGCTCATATTGAGGACAGCATGCTTTTTTTACAGGAAGAAGGCGGGCTTTCTCAGGAAGAGGCGGAAAAAGCAGCCTT
Source organism: Firmicutes bacterium UBA3932 (assembly GCA_002385825.1). Taxonomy (GTDB): domain Bacteria; phylum Bacillota; class Clostridia; order Peptostreptococcales; family Anaerovoracaceae; genus UBA1426. The sequence goes on from DGEG01000025.1 coordinate 18,228, forward strand.
GGAGCGCATGGGAGATGCGGTTGAAATCGGCATTGCCCTGAACCGTCAACACAATCCGGTTTTGGGATATATATGGTATTTCAGTCGGATTATTGCGGTTTTGCTCTGCATCATCGTGATCTTTCAATCGGTACCTATGCTGCTTGTAAGCGGCTGGACCATCCTGTTCGATCATCCCATCCGGGATATCCCCAAGGAATCCATTGTGCGCCATGTTAAGCCCAACGAACTCATAAAACTGGATAGCAGGCGCATTCGCATCACAGATGTGATACAGACGGAAGACGGAGACCTGCACGTGCTTTATTCCAGCTATAACCTGAGCTTTTCCGGCCTACACGGTTGGTCCTCCAGCGGACTTGGGATTTTTAAAGACGAGGACGGCGAAACTTATTTTAATGGGGGAGGGCGCAGCTCTGCCGGTATTTACAGCCGCGCCAGGAGATCTCTGGACAACTTCCCTTTTGAAAAGGAGAAGTTGATTATCGAATGGGATTACGCAGGACGCTACTACAAGGTAGAGATCCCCTTGGGGGAGGTGGTGAACAATGGCTAGACTGAAAAAGACCATTCGGAACCTGTTGCTTATCGCCGTACTGCTGTTTCTGTTCATGAAACTCAACGGGCTGTATTTTTCACCGGTGGAAGCCCTCCATACTTCAGAACGGGATCTGCATTATGGTCCGTCGGAAATCATTCACAGCTTTGATCATGGAAAAAGCCGGTACTTTCTCACCCGTTATCAGGACATGATTTCATGTTCGCCGATAGACCGGTTCTTAGGTGTGTTCTGGCGTTACGGAGCAGGCCATGGAATAGAGAATAAAAAAGAGAGGCCCCTGTTTACATCATATCGCTCAAAGGAAGAGGAATGGTTGATCTACGGTATTCGCAACGATCCCTCCATCGTTCGAGTAGAGATAGAAGTAAAAAATGCAGAAGGAGAAACAGAGATTTACAGCAGCGATACGTTCTATGAAGACATGTTTTATATCATGTGGGAAGGGGAGAATGATAGCGACGTATTGTTTAGTGAAATATTCGTAGGTCTGAAAGCCTACGATGACAAGGGCACAGTAGTTTATGATTCAGACTTTCCAATCTAAAAGACAAAGGCGTTAATGTATATCAGAGACGGCAGCCCTGAAAGCTGCCCCGGCGTTTGAATTCCATCTGAATGCTGTTTAGTACCGATCGTTTATTGAGACTCCAGCGAGGCGCAATGAGTCCTTTTACATGAGGATCACCGGTTATGCGATGAACGGTGATCTCCGGAGGCAGAATCTCTATAGCATCAATAAGCAGGTTGATATATGCATCCTTTTTCAAAACCTGCAGATGTTCGGGATAATACTCTGCTATTTTAGTCCCTTCTATAATATAGAGTTGATGGAATTTCACGCCGAAGGGTTTTCTATCCGCTACATAGCGTACCGAATCCATCATGTCCGAGGGCGATTCGCCCGGAAGACCGAAAATCAGGTGGACAACAGTACGGATGCCCGCTTCATTAAGCTTATTCATTGCATCATCAAAAACCTGCAGCGGATAGCCGCGGTTTATAAACGATGCGGTAGCGTCGTGGATGGTCTGGAGTCCCAGTTCCACCCATAAGTAGGTCCTTTGATTCAATTCTTGCAGGACTTCCATTACTTCATCGGGCAAACAATCGGGCCTGGTGGCGATGGACAGTCCTACCACACCGGGACAGGCTAAGGCTTCTTCGTATTTTTGCCGAAGAAGGGTGGCCGGCGCATAGGTATTAGAATAGCTTTGGAAATAGGCAATATACTTACTTTCAGGCCATTTCCCGGTCAATTGTTTTACCTGGTCGGCCATATTACCTGCAGAATAACCGCTTCCGCCGGCCGAACAGTAGATGCAGCCTCCCACGCCTTTTGTACCGTCCCGGTTGGGACAGGTAAACCCGCCGTCTACGGAAAGTTTTGCAATACGGCAACCGAATTTCTTCTTCAAATAAGGCCCGATGGCGTTGTAATGTATACTACCAAAAGGTGAATTCATTATGATTCTTATACCTCTCTAAATTTACAATTTAGCGCAATGTTTTCTTGCTAATCGATATACATATTTTAATCCTACGCAAATGTTTTGTCTAATCGGCACCTTCCATTTAGCATAATTTTCTTGCAATTCATGAATTACTGTGGTATAACAGATAAAAAGTCAAGAAGAAGGGTTTAAGATAATGAGACATACGTCCATCGTTGTAAACTATTTTGCCAACTTTTTTAATAACTTTTTCCAGAGCTTTTATTTTAGCTTTGGATACTTTTGGTTTGGTAAAAATAGGTGCAACGAAAGCGTATGAACTATCCCTAACAGCAGTATAAGTTAACGAAGGTATATTTTACAGAGAGTTTAGAGAGGTTCATCGCATAGAACCTCTCTTTTTTTAAGCAAGTGTGATTTGAAAGGAGCTTGTGGCATGTCCGAGATAATTGTTAAACTGCCCGCCGCATCATATAAAATACAGATAGAATCAGGAATCCTGAATATGTGCGGAGAACGGATTCGCGCCGTATCATCCGCAAAGCGTGCCATAGTGATCACCGATGAGAAGGTGTGGAGCCTTTACGGCTCCAGGATGGAAGCTGCTTTAAAAAGGGCCGGTTTCCTGACGGATTCCATTCAGGTAGAATCCGGCGAAGGCAGCAAAACCATAGAGAGCTTCACGAAATTATGCGGACAGTTGGCTGATTTGCACGTGTTGCGCGATAACCTCATCATTGCCTTCGGAGGCGGAGTGGTGGGGGATTTGGCCGGTTTCACCGCTGCAGTATATATGAGAGGATTGCCCTATGTACAAGTTCCTACCACTCTTTTGGCCCAGGTAGACTCTTCCGTGGGCGGCAAGACAGGAATAGACCTTCCCCAGGGGAAAAACTTGCTGGGAGCATTCTATCAACCTCTTCTGGTCGTCGCGGATCCGGCACTTTTAAGCACTTTGGATAAAAAGCAGTTGTCGGAAGGAATGGCGGAAGTTATTAAGTACGGCGCCATCTCCGACAAGGACCTTTTTCACCAACTTGAGAATTACGGAGGACTTGATGAAATCCTCCCACATATGGAAGAAATCGTATACAGGTGTTGCAATCAGAAACGGATTTTTGTGGAATGGGATGAGCGGGACAGCGGAGAAAGAAGGAAGCTGAATTTTGGCCATAGCTTTGGCCATGCCATCGAAAAAATCGGCGAGTACCGGGCCCACTCCCACGGTGAAGCGGTGGCCATAGGTATGTGCATAGCCGCGGAAGTGGGTGAAACTCTCGGATTGACCCCTGACGGTACGGGGGAAAGGATAAAAAAACTAGTAGAAACTTATGGTTTGACTTCAAAAATTCAGACGGATTATAAGAAACTGATTCACCATATGGCCATAGATAAAAAGAATGATCGAAAAGGATTTAACTTGATTTTGCTAAAAGAGATCGGTGAAAGCCTGGTTCATACTATTGGAGAACAGGAACTTGAAGACATTCTCGGAGAAATATTGGAGTTGGCGTTATGAGTATGAATAGAACGGAAGCAATGGAGATAAATTGTGTCCCCGACGGTATTGTCCGCATTCCACCTTCCAAAAGCCTTTCCCATAGAGCTCTGATCTGCGGTGCCTTGGCGGGAAAAGGAACGATAATAAAAGAATTGGGACGTTACGGGGAAGACGTAGCAGCCACTCTGGCCTGTCTTGCGGCCATGGGACTGGATTATCGGTTAGACGAGTCGGGGCTTACGGTTGTTCGGGGGATTTTAAATACGGAAGGAATTCATGTAGAGGAAGGCAAAGTACTGAACTGCGGTGAATCCGGTTCAACGTTGAGATTCCTAATACCCTTTGCCCTGCTGTCGGGTGCACCGGTGGTTATGACAGGGCGGGGAAGGCTGCTGCAGCGTCCGCTGAAGAGTTATCTGGATGCCCTCGCTGCTAACGGTTGCAAATACCGTCTGGAAGAGCAGCATCTTTACCTGCAAGGGCCCTTGCGGCCGGGGATATATGAAATACCCGGGAATGTGAGCTCTCAGTTTATATCCGGACTGTTAATGGCTTTGCCTTTGTTGGGCGAATCGAGTGAAATTCGATTGACCACCGGGCTTGAATCCAAACCCTATGTGGATATGACAATAGACGTTATGAGTCACTTTGGAGTGCATGTGGAAATCTTGGAAGATGGAGCGTTCCGGATTCCGGGAGGTCAATCCTATACTCCGGCTATATATGAAATAGAAGGAGATTATTCCGCCGGCGCCTATTTTCTCGTGGCGGGTGCCTTAGGCTGCGATGTAGGATGTGCCGGATTGAAGTGCAACTCCCTGCAGGGCGATGCGAAAATCCTGGATTTCATCCTTCGCTGTGGGGGGGAGATCCTGTATGATGAAGACGGGACGCTGCGTGTCAGAGCCACACAACTGCACGGAATCACGGCGGATATCAGTCAATGCCCCGATCTGGCGCCTCCTCTTGCGGTATTGCTGTGCTTCTGCAAGGGCCGGAGCAAAATAGAAGGAGCCGGCCGGCTTCGGATGAAGGAAAGTGACAGGTTGAAATCTATAACTCAAGCTATGAATTCATTGGGAGCCAGTATTGAAGAAGGCGAAGATTACCTGTTCATTACAGGCGTTGATGTGCTGGAGGGAGGCGTGGTGGACCCCCATAACGATCATAGGATTGCCATGGCGGCTGCTTTAGCCTCTTTGAAAAGCCGGGGAAAGGTTACCGTTTTGGATCCCCGGTGCGTGAATAAATCCTATCCGGATTTTTGGAAGGACTTCTGCCGCGAGGCAAAGGAGGAGAATATATGAATATTTGGGGGAGAAATCTCAGGCTATCCATATTCGGTGAATCTCACGGAGAAGCCATCGGTATCGTCATGGACGGATTGCCGCCGGGCTTTCCTATGGATATGGACTACGTAAATTTTCATATGGCAAGAAGGGCTCCCGGACAAAGTGAGCTTACTACTCCCAGGAAGGAATCGGACCAGGTGGAGATCCTGAGCGGCGTATTCAACGGAGTTACAACGGGAGCTCCTCTCTGCGGAATCATTCGTAACAAAAATACAAGGTCTGAAGATTATAACAGAGATCTGCTCAGGCCGGGAAGCGCCGACCTTGTCGCTCATATCAAATACAAGGGATACAACGATTACCGGGGCGGAGGGCATTTCTCCGGCAGGCTGACTGCTCCTCTTACCTTTGCAGGCAGCATCGTGCGGCAAATCCTGGAAAAGGAAGACATCTGCATCGGAGCTCATATACTGCAGATAGGAACCTGCCGGGATATATCCTTCTCCCTTGGGGAAACATTTTCGGAAGAAACAGGTGAATCCTCGATGTCCATCGATGCAGAGCAGTTAAAAGCTCTCACCAGCATGGACTTCCCTGTTCTGGACAAGGCGAGAGAAGAGGAAATGAAAAACGTAATTCTTCATGCCGCAAAGGAAAAGGACTCCGTGGGCGGAATCATCGAGTGCGCTTCTTGGGGTCAACCTGCCGGGTTGGGCTCGCCTTTCTTCGATTCCATGGAAAGCAGCCTGTCCTCAATGATTTTTTCCATTCCGGGGACAAAGGGAATTGAATTCGGTGAAGGTTTCCGTATGGCCGGAATGAGGGGAAGCGAAGCCAACGATCCGCTGTTCTATGATGAAGGCAAGATTCGGATGGGTTCGAACCACAGCGGCGGCATTAACGGCGGTATTACCAACGGCATGCCTATACTGTTCCGAGTCGCTTTCAGACCTACTGCATCCATCGGCAAGGAGCAGGATACGGTTGATCTCAGTACCGGCGAGAACAAAAAAATCATGGTCACGGGGCGCCACGACCCATGTATAGTACCGAGAGCGGTGGTAGTTGTGGAATCGGCCCTGGCCCTGTGCCTGATGGATCATATGTTGGAAGCAGGGTGGAAGCGATGAAGAACATCGTGTTGATCGGAATATCCGGCAGCGGCAAAACCAGTATGGGAAGAAGACTTGCGAAGCGCCTGTCCCGTGAGTTCGTCGATCTCGATTCGCTGATTCAGCAGCGGGAAGGTTTGAGCATATCCAAGATCTTTGAAGAACGAGGAGAGGAAGGGTTCCGACTGGCGGAAACGGAAGCGATAAGGGCAGTATCTGACAGTCGAAATGCGGTGATAGCCTGCGGCGGCGGGGTGGTTATTAAAGAGATCAATATGCAGCTGCTGTCGCAAAACGGCATAATCGTCTTTATGAGCAGGCCTGTAAAAGATATACTGGCACGGGTAAATTTGAACGCTCGCCCGCTCTTGAGAGAATCTCCGGAAAAGCTGTACGAGCTTTACAGGCAACGATTGCCTTTATATAAGAAGTATGCGGATTTTGCAGTAAGCAACAAGGGGTATCCCGCCAAAACACTCAGTCAACTTAGCCGCATTGCCAAATTTGAGCAAAGGGAAATGCAGCTGGCCGTAATAGGTGACCCCATCGACCACAGCCTGTCGCCGGATATACATATACCGTCAATCGGACCGTTTTTTAAATCCTTTGCCTACGAGAGGAGAAGGGTTGTTCCCGAAGACCTGTCCCGGTGGGTAATCCAGGTCAGGGGGCCGGGAATTGACGGTTTCAACGTGACTATGCCCCACAAGGAAGCAATTCTCCCTCTTTTAGATTTAATAGATAAAGAGGCTGAAGCTCTCGGCTCCGTTAATACCGTTGTAAAAAAAGGCGGCAAGCTATGGGGATACAATACGGACGGTGAAGGTTTCTTCAAAGCCCTTGAGCATATGGGAGAAGACTTTAAGAATTCTGCCGTCACTATTTTGGGGTCGGGAGGCGCGGCAGTTACTATAGCCATGAAAGCCGCTGCCAAGGGTGCAAGAGAATTGCACCTGGTGGCAAGGAACCGTGACAAGGCCCATAAGATATGCCAAAAGATCGTAAGACTATACGATACGAAGTGCCATCTGCATCCATTTTTGGATTCGGAGAAAAACGGAAACCAATGGGGATCGCGAATCATCATAAATACCACACCTTTAGGCATGAAAGGCGTGAAGCAGGACTTTCCAAGCTTCGATTTTATGAACCGTATAGGAAAAGATTCCCTGCTCTGCGATCTTATATACAGCCCTGCGAGGACTAGTTTTCTCATTGAAGGAGAAAAGAGAGGACTTCGCACTTTGGGAGGCATTCATATGCTCATAGAACAGGCTTTGGAAGCGGATCGCCTGTATTTAGGCGTAGAAATAATGAGAGAGAAAGCATATAAAAGGATTATAGATAATCTTACAGGGAAGGTGGAAGGAATATGATCATCGTAATCAAGCCGGACGCATCGGAAGAAGCCATAGAACAGCTTAAGAACAGCATACAGGACCAGGGGCTTATCGTGCAGGACATTAAGGGAGGGAATGCGCGAATGCTTGGGCTTGCCGGAGATGTGTCAAACGTGTCTCCCGATACATTTAGCCGGTCGGACATCGTGGAATCGGCATTTAAGGTGCGGGAACCGTATAAACTGGCAGGGAGGCGCTTTCATCCCGAAGACACGGTGGTGAGCGCAGGAACGGCTAAAATTGGAGGAGGACATTTTGCTGTAATTGCAGGGCCCTGTTCGGTAGAAAGCGAGGACCAGATTCTTTCCGTCGCGAAAGATATTGCGAAATCAGGGGCAAAGCTGCTCCGCGGAGGGGCTTTTAAGCCGCGAAGTTCACCATATTCATTCCATGGTTTGGGACTGGAGGGTCTGGAGCTTCTTAAAGCCGCCAAGCAAAAAACCGGACTGCCCATCGTCTCTGAAATCCTTTCCCAAAACCATCTGGACGCCTTTGCGGAGGATGTGGATGTAATTCAGATCGGTGCCAGGAACATGCAAAATTTCAGTCTCCTCGTAGAGGTAGGCAAGCTGAAGAAACCTGTACTTTTGAAAAGGGGACTTTCGTCTACTCTTGAAGAACTGTTAATGTCCGCGGAATATCTGATCAAAGGGGGTACCGACCAGGTAATTCTCTGCGAACGCGGGATCAGGACATTTGAGACAGCGACCCGCAATACCCTGGATCTATCGGCTATCCCTGTGTTGAAGCAGAAAAGCCATCTGCCTGTCATCGCAGATCCTTCCCACGGAACGGGGCATTGGCATCTGGTGGAACCCCTTGCCCTGGCCGCAGTGGCAGCGGGAGCGGACGGGCTGATCATTGAGGTTCACAACATGCCGCACAAAGCTCTCTGCGACGGACAGCAGTCAATAACTCCCGAAGTGTTTCACCATCTGATGAAGAAAGTAAACAGGGTCCGGGAAGCGATTAAAGAATAGGAGGGTAAAGGATGGACAATCATGAAATCATACAGAAAGTAAGAGCCGGTATGGATACTGTAGACGGGCGACTTGTGGAACTCCTGCAGGAAAGAATGACTCTCGTGGATCAAATTGCGGAAGCTAAGAGGGCTGAGAACATACCCATTGCCGATGAAGCGAGAGAACAGCAGATTATCGAGGGTGCTTTAAAAATCGCAAAAGATGAATACAGGGGAGAAGTGGTGACTTTCATTCGAACTGTCATGGGGTTGTCCAAGTTCCGGCAGAGGAAGCTTCTGTTCGACGGAGTTGAAGAAGTGTTGCTTCCACCCCCGCGAAAGCCGCAAGAAGGTAATTTAGTAGTGGCCTATCAGGGGCTGCCGGGTGCATGGGGAGAACAGGCTGCGCTGAAGCTCTTTCCTGAAGGGGAGCTAAAAGGTATGAAGACCTTTAAAGATGTCTTTGTAGCAGTTAAGGATAAAGAGGTTAGCTACGGTATAGTCCCGATTGAGAATTCGAAGACAGGAGCTATCGGTGAAACTTATGACCTGCTCCGGAAGTACGGTTGCTTTATCGTGGGTCAGACCTACGTGCAGGCGGCTCATTGTCTGATGGCTGTGCCTGGGACAAAGATTTCAGATATTCGTGAAGTGCTGTCCCATCCTGAAGGATTGCATCAGTGCGCCGGATATCTGAAAAGGCGTACATGGGATTTAACGGAATGCAGAAATACAGCTGCAGCGGCAAATTGGGTGGCGGAGAAAGGCGAAAAGAGATATGCGGCCATAGGTTCGAGACGGGCTGCCGAACTCTACGGCCTGGAGGTGCTGGAAGATAATATCACCGACGATCAGAGCAACAGCACCCGGTTTATCACTATCGCCGATGAGCCGGAATACGATTCTTCCTGCGATATGGTCAGCATAACCTTCCGCACTTCACACAGGAGCGGAGCCCTTTGCGAAGTGCTGTTCCACTTTATGGCGGGAGGCATCAATTTGACCCGTATTGAGTCGAGACCCATGATTGGGGATAAATACTGCTTCTTTGCGGATTTAGAAGGAAACATCGAAGACGATAACGTTCAGAGGGGGCTTCGCCATGCCGCGGCTTCCTGCGGATATCTGGAAGTGCTGGGATGTTATCCGGGATGACGGGTGTTATGCTGAGCCACCGGAATTGAACTGTTCTTCCGTGTATGGTACAATAAATAAAATCGTTAATATCTGCCTATTTCAGATTTGTGACAGATGTGATACAGGAAGGATACGGGAGTGAACTATGGCACAGCTTTATTATAGATATAGCACCATGAATGCGGGAAAATCCATAGAATTGATCAAAGTGGCTTATAATTACGAGGAACGCGGCAAACGGGTGCTGGTGCTTGTACCAAGCGTGGATGACCGCTTCGGCAAAGGAATGGTCTGTTCCCGAATCGGGCTCAAGAGGGAAGCCATCATGGTAAACGATGACACTAATCTGTTAAAGCTCTTCATGGAAGAGAATGCAAAGAAGAAAATCGATTGCGTTTTGGTGGATGAGTGTCAATTTCTGAAAAAGCATCATGTACAGGAGTTAGTGGAGATCGTAGACAGTTACGAAACGCCTGTTTTGGCATACGGTCTCAAGAATGATTTCCGCAATGAGCTCTTCGAAGGCTCCTATTATATGTTGGTCTATGCAGATAAAATAGAGGAAATCAAGACTATATGCTGGTGCGGCAGAAAAGCTACCATGGTGGCCAGGATCGTTGACGGGAAGTTCGTAAAGACAGGCGAGCAGATATTGATCGGGGGCAATGATATGTATGTATCCTTATGCCGCAAACATTATAATGACGGGCGCATTGGAGACAGATTGATAAAACCGGAATCACAAGAGGAAGATAAAGAAGACTAACATGCAGGAATCAGCTGCGGGGACAGGCCCTTTTGCTGAAGATGCAACTTTTGGGTCTACCCCGCAATTTTTATTTTTGTGCAACTTGTTCAGCTTATCTTAGTTGTGGTAAAATACACCGGTAGAATTCTAAAGACTGCAGATAATACGTTGCAGGGGAGGAGAATGCTGTGAAAGAACTATCGAAGGTTATGACAAATATGGAGGTATCCTCTGTTAGAAAACTGAGCAAATATGCAGACGCAGCCAAAGCAGCAGGAAAAAAGGTTTATCACCTGAACATCGGGCAGCCGGATCTCCCTGCACCTTTGGAATATTATGAGCGCATAAGAGAGTTTAACGAACCTATAGTTGAGTACATGCCTTCACAAGGTTTGCCGGAGCTATTAAAAGCAATGGAAGATTTCTATCGGGGACATGGCTTTAGTTTCCGTGCAGAAAATATCGCTGTCACCACGGGTGGATCTGAAGCGGTTCTCATGACCTTGTTGGCCTTAACCAATCCGGGAGATGAGTTCATCGTATTCGAACCTTATTATTCCAATTACAACACTTATTTTACCATATCCGGCGCGACGCCGGTTCCTGTGAGAACCAGTGTGACCAACGGCTTTCATATAGACAGGGAGGCGCTGGAAGCCCAAATTACCCATCGGACCAAGGGTATTTGGGTTACAAATCCCGGCAATCCCACAGGTACCGTGCTGACTGCGGAAGAACTTCGCATGATTGCGGATGTGGCAAAGCAAAATGATCTATATATCGTTTCCGATGAAGTATATCGTGAAATCGTTTTCGACGGGAGACAGATAACCAGTTTCGGTTTTCTCGAAGACATACATGACCGGCTGGTGATTATCGACAGCGTATCTAAGAGGTTTAGCGCCTGCGGAGCCCGTATCGGGACGATTGTATGTAAAAATAAGGAACTTTTTAATATTATCTTCAAACTCTGCCAGGGCAGACTTTCCGTTTCAACGGTTGAGCAACACGGAGCCCTGGGACTGTACGAGGCGGGCTACAGGGTAATAAATCAGGTGCGGGATGAGTTTGAAAAGCGCAGAAATGTGGTGTACGATGCGCTTAGGCAAGTTCCCGGTGTTGAATGCAACAAACCGGAAGGCGCATTTTATATGATGTGCAAGCTTCCTGTAGAAGACGCCACGGAATTTCTGATCTGGATGCTGGAAGAGTTCGATGTGGATGGGGAGACGGTTATGGCCGCTCCCGGAGAAGGTTTTTATGCCACGAAAGGTTTGGGGAAGGATGAAATTCGCCTTGCCTTCACTCTTGAATGCAGTTTGCTGGAAAAGGCCGTTTCCATTCTGGCAAAAGGACTTGAGGAATACAATAAGGTGCGCGGTGTGGTGTAAGACCCCGTTGTAAAGGAACTGGGGCGCAAACAGGCCAGGATAGTATCATAATAGAGGGAGAGGAAAAAATGGGAGACAAGCCGAAGCTTCTGCTTCACAGTTGCTGCGGACCTTGCAGCACGGCGGTAATTGAACGATTGGCAGAAAAATATGATATAACTCTGTTTTTCTACAATCCTAACATCACCGATCCCGGCGAATATGAAAAGAGAAAGAGTGCACAGCTGCAATTTATTCAAAGATACAATCAGGAAAGGCCCACGGAAGAGCCGGTAAAGTTTCTCGAAGGCAATTATGATGTGAACCGTTTTTATGAAGTGGCAAAGGGACTTGAGTCCGAGCCCGAAGGCGGCAAGCGCTGCGAAAAATGTATTGAGCTTCGCTTGGGAGAGACGGCGGAGCAGGCTGCAGGGTTAAGCTTTGACTACTTCGGCACCACTCTCTCCGTAAGCCCTCATAAGAATTACATGCTGATATCTCAAATCGGCTGTGGGTTGGCCAGCCGCGTCAACATAGAGTATGTAGACGAGGATTTTAAAAAGAAAGACGGATTCCAGCGTTCCATCGAGCTAGCCAAAAAATATGAACTCTATCGGCAGTACTACTGCGGATGTGAATATTCTAAACAGAAAAAGAGGTGATTTTATGCCAGGCAAATTGATACTTCCCACCAACTACGAATCTCAGTTAGACCTGATGGAAACGCAGAGAGCAATCAAGAAGATTAAGGACTTCTTCGAACAGGAGCTGGCTTACGGCTTACAGCTGCGCAGGGTATCGGCGCCTCTGCTGGTAGATCCTGAAAAAGGATTGAACGATAATCTCAACGGCGTGGAGAGGACGGTTTCTTTTACAATCAAGGATATGAACGAGAAGGTAGCGGAAGTTCCCATGTCCTTGGCAAAATGGAAGAGATATGTCCTGGGTCGTTATGGCATCAAACCCGGAAGAGGCATTTATACCGACATGAATGCCTTGCGCAGGGATGAGGTTCTTGACAACCTCCATTCCGTTTATGTGGACCAATGGGATTGGGAAAAAGTGATTCGCAAAGAAGACCGCAATGAAGAATACTTGAAAGAGACCGTTTCTACAATATATATAGCGATTAAAAACCTGGGCGATTATGTAAACCGGCTGTATCGCCAGATACGGACGGAATTGCCCAACGACCTCTTTTTTATTACCAGTCAGGAACTGGAGGACATGTATCCGGAACTAGAACCGAAAGAAAGAGAAGACACTATAACCAAGGAAAAACGGGCTGTCTTTATTTCGAAGATCGGCGGCACTCTTAAATCGGGCAAAAAACATGACGGGAGGGCTCCTGATTACGACGACTGGGAGCTTAACGGTGATATTCTGCTGTGGAACGATATCCTGGAATGTGCATTTGAAATATCATCCATGGGTATAAGAGTAGATGAGGAGTCTCTTGTCCGCCAGCTTGAAATAGCAGGCGCAATGGACAGGCTTGAGAAAGAATTCCACCAGGCAATAGTCAACAAGGAACTCCCCTATTCCATCGGAGGAGGAATAGGCCAGTCCAGGCTTTGCATGTACTTCCTCAGGAAAGCCCATATAGGAGAAGTACAGGCGGCAATATGGCCGGAGGATATGATAGAAAAATGTGCTGAGCACAATATCTATTTGCTTTAATGCTTGCGAACCGAAATGAATAGAGCGTTAACGAGGGCCGTTGAGCGGATTCGGTTTTGGAGGCTGCAATGGAATATGTAAACCTGATCATCGATAACAGCAACGATAAAACGGATATGCTCTACACCTATGCTTCTGAAATTGAAGGTCTTAAACCCGGTGACAAGGTAACCGTTCCATTTGCGCGTGGTAATAAAGAGTACGACGCATATGTGCATTCCATGGCAGACGGACCGGATCCCCGCATCAAGTATAAATATGTAATCAGCAAAGATCCCCTCGTTTCTCTTCCTTCCGATGCGGTTGAAATTTGTGAATTCATGAGGCAGCGTTACTTTTGCAGGTATATCGACGCGATTAAATGTTTCGCGCCTGCGGGTTCGGCGCCGAAGAGGAGAGCGGCCACAGACCTCTTTGCAGGAAAAGAGGTAGAGATTGTTGAGTCTCCCTCATTGACGCCGGAGCAGGAAGAAGCGGTGCAAAATGTAATGCCTTTTTTACAGAGCAGGGAACATAAGGTTTTCCTGATTCACGGAGTTACCAGCAGCGGAAAGACCGAGACATACATGAAGGTCATCGAAGAATGCCTGAAGCAGCAGAGAACAGCAATAATGCTGGTTCCGGAAATTTCCCTGACCAGCCAGACAATCCGACGCTTCCAGCAAAGGTTTGGAACGGATGATTTGGCGGTTTTGCACAGCAAGCTTTCGAAAGGCGAACGCTACGACCAGTGGATGCGGATAAAAAGCGGCGAAGCAAAAGTGGTGATAGGTGCCCGTTCTGCGGTGTTTGCGCCGGTTGAGAATCTCGGGGCCGTCATTTTGGATGAGGAACATGAATCCACTTATAAGTCGGACATGTCGCCAAAATACGACACCCTTGAAGTGGCAATTCAGCGTGCCCGCAGGAGCGGGGGAGTGGTACTTTTGGGCAGCGCCACCCCCTCACTGACATCGGCTTTCCGTGCCGCAAAGGGAGAATACGAGAAAATACTCCTCAAGACGCGCTACAATAAGACTCCCTTACCCCATGTGGAAGTTGTAGATATGAGGGAGGAATTAAAACAGGGCAACAAGAGCATCTTCAGCATCAAGCTCTATGAACAGATCCGGGCATGCCTCGATGAAGGGCGACAGGTTATACTGTTTCTCAATCGCAGGGGCTATTCTACCTTCTTGTCCTGCAGGAGTTGCGGTTATGTGATGCGCTGCGAGGAGTGCGGAATTTCCATGACCTATCACAAAGCGCGGGGGGAAGTTGTCTGCCACTACTGCGGGAGAAGGACAAAAATAATACCTGATGTCTGCCCTGCCTGCGGAAGCAAGTACATACGCCATTTCGGCACCGGTACGGAAAAGGTGGAAGAAATTGCGGGCAAGACCTTTCCGGACGCCGTCATCGAGCGGCTGGATCTTGATACTGCAAAGCGGAGGGGGAGCATCGATGCAATCTTATCTCGCTTCGGAAAAGGAAAAACTGACATTCTGATAGGGACCCAGCTCGTTGCTAAAGGCCTAGATTTTTCCAATGTAGGACTTGTGGGCATCGTGGCGGCGGACATCTCTCTGAACATACCGGACTTCCGTTCTTCGGAGCGAACCTTTCAACTTATAACCCAGGCAGCAGGCAGGGCAGGGCGCGGAACCGTTCCGGGAAAGGTGGTAATACAGAGCTATACTCCGGACCACTATGCGATCCAGCTGGCTGCAAGGCAGGATTACGACTTGTTCTACGAAGCGGAAATCAAGATCCGGGAACAGGTGGGATATCCTCCCTTCTGCGATATCTTGTACATAATATTGGCTGCCGAAACGGAGGAGGAAGCTTCTGAAGGTGCCGAGAAAATCCGCCAGTCATTTTTGCGTAGAGTTGGCAGGGACCATGCTGTTAACGTATTGGGACCTCGTCCGGCACCGATAAACAAGGCCAGCGGGCTGTACAGGTATCAGCTACTCATTAAATGCACGGAAGAGAATTGGGATGCCTACAGAGAGGCCCTTTGGAAGATTAAGAATAAGGTGGTAAGAGAAAAGCAGAAAGAATGGACTCTATCAATCGATGTGAATCCATATGGTTTTTTATAATATAAGAGTAAGAATAGAGTAAGGAGCAGTAAATATGGCATTGAGAAACATAGTGAAAGAAGGCGATGAAATACTGACGAAGCGCGCCAAGGAAGTAACCGAGGTAAACGACAGGATACGACAGCTATTGGACGACATGATAGAGACCATGCGTGAAAACGACGGAATTGGTTTGGCGGCTCCCCAGGTGGGTGTGTTGAGGCGCGTGTTCGTAGTGGAGTTAGAGGATAAGATATACGAATTGATCAATCCGGAAATCGTGAAAACGGAAGGAACGCAGACAGTGGAAGAAGGCTGTCTGAGTGTTCCCGGTTGCGTCGGCACCGTTGAAAGACCCGCATACATCAAGATGAAGGGCCTTGATCGCAACGGGAATGAAATCGAAGTTGAAGGAACGGAGTTGCTTGCCGTAGCTCTATCCCATGAATACGATCATCTGGAAGGGATTCTCTTCGTCGACAAGGCTTTGGAAATAAAGGACATCGATGAGTTAGAGAACGACGGCGAGACCGACGAGCAGTAAAGGGTGAGGACAGTGAAAATTGTGTATATGGGGACCTCAGATTTTGCGGTTCCCGCGCTTAAAAGAATGAAAGAAGAGGGGTACGAAATCCCTCTGGTCATAACCCAGCCCGACAGGCCGAAAAACAGGGGAATGAAGGTTTTACCCACGCCGGTGAAAATCCAGGCAGAGGAGTATGGCATACCGGTTATGCAACCGGAAAGTATTTCCGATTCCTCGGAAGTTATGCAGTGCCTGCGCGAGATTAATCCGGACATCATCGTGGTGGCGTCTTACGGAAAGCTGTTGCCGAAAAGCTTGTTGGATCTGCCTCGCTTAGGCTGTATCAATATTCATGC
>DGEG01000025.1:34646-45879 GCA_002385825.1 Firmicutes bacterium UBA3932
AGGCCAACTGGAGGATGAACTTGCCGGTTTAGGTGCGGACCTGTTGGTTGAGATACTTCCCGCTATCGAATCCGGCACTGCAGAGCGTATAGCGCAAAACCACGACTTAGCCACATATGCTTCGAAGATTACAAAGCAGGATAGTCTTGTAGATTTCAATCAAAAAGCGGAAAGGATCGAGCGCCAAATCCGGGCTATGAATCCACGGCCGGGCGCATACACTTTCATAAACGGAGTGCAGATGAAGCTTTTTTCCGCTGAGGTAATGGGCGAGGATGTGAATGATACCCCGGGATTGATAAAAGATGTTAGCAATCGGGGCATTCTGGTTGCTGCGGGAGAAGGGAATCTGTTGGTTACTCGAATTCAACTGCCCGGGAAAAAGCCCGTGGATGTTTCTGAATATATAAAAGGGAATAAAATTGAAATCGGTACCGTTTTAGGGTAAAATAAATCGAAGCGGTATAACTCCGCCCCGTATGTTTATGCAGGAGGGAGTATAGGAGGCCCAAATCATGGATGATGCTCGAAAAACGGCGTATCTGGTGCTGCTGGATATTGAGAAGAACAAGGCATATTCCAATCTTGCCCTGAATCATTATATCTCAGTAGTAAAACCGAATTCCAAAGCCTTCGTCAGAAGACTTGTCTACGGAGTATTGGAAAATCTCATACTTCTGGATTATATCATTCAGCATTATTTGAAGGATCCTTCTCACAAATTGGATGCTAGTGATCGCACCATCCTGCGGATGGGGCTGTATCAGCTGGCATTTATGGATTCGATTCCTTCTTATGCTGCCGTTACGGAAACGGTAAACTTGGCAAAGCGTTACTGCAAAGGCCGGGAGGGATTTGTCAACGCCATACTCCGCAATTACCTGAGAACAAAGGATGAGATTTCGCTTCCATCCCGGGAGACAGACGAGGCCGCATATCTTTCTGTCAAGTACTCCTATGCACCGTGGATCGTAAAGATGTGGCTTGAAGAGTATGGCTCAAAATTTACTGAGGATCTTCTTGCGGCGGGCAATAAGACACCGGAAGTGGCCATACGTCCTAATTTGCTTAAAATCTCAAGAAGAGAGCTTAAAAGGAGCCTGGAAGAAAAAGGTTATGAGGTCCACGACGGCCGCATGAGCAATATCGCTCTTCGTGTAAAAGGGGAAGATCTGCTGGACACCTCTCTGTATAATAATGGGATGTTTTCTGTACAGGATGAAAGCTCCATGGTAGTGGTAGATGTGCTGGACCCACAGCCAAATGAATTTATAGCAGATGTTTGTGCCGCTCCCGGCGGTAAGACCATGTATATAGCCGAGCGCATGGAGAACAGAGGGCGCATCATTGCCAGGGATGTTTACAAAAAGAAGCTGGACCTGTTGCACAAAGATGCCGGCAGGTTGGGAATATCCATAATAGAGACCGGCACTTGGGATGCCACAAAGATGGACAGCGAGTTGGAAGAAAAAGCTGACCGTGTCCTTGTAGACGCTCCCTGTTCCGGCCTGGGCATCGTGCGGAGAAAACCGGAAATAAAATATAAAAAATGGGAAGGGGATCTTGAGGGTCTTCCCGAGATGCAGTTGCGTATCCTGACCACATCCTCAAGATATGTAAAACCAGGAGGAATTCTACTCTACAGCACCTGCACCATCAATAAGGCTGAAAATCAAGATATCACGATGACATTTTTAAAGGAAAATCCGCAATTTGTCATTGAAGAGAGCATACAGCTCTTTCCCAACATAACTGATACGGACGGATTTTACATTTGCAAGATGAGGCGGCGTTAATTATGCATCGATCGGCATGCGGAACTGATAAAGGCAATTTGAGAAAGACTAATGAAGATTCCATGTTATGCATGGATTCTATGGGATTCTATATGGTGGCAGACGGCGTGGGAGGTCACAATTCCGGCGAGGTTGCCAGCCGGCTTGCGGTGGAATTGATGAAAGACCTACTGCTTTCCACTCCGCCGGATGGCGTAGAAGAACAGGATTTGCCGGAGTTTTTTAATCAATGCCTCTGGCATATAAATGAAGAAATATATAAAAGGGCGTCCGCCGCCGGTGAAAATACGGGCATGGCGACTACGGCTGTTATGCTGTTGCTCAGACAGGGAAAAGCCTATATATTCAATGTAGGCGACAGCCGGGCTTATCTTTACCGGAAAGGGGAGCTTAAGCGTATCACCGAGGATCATACATACGTGAACGAGCTGTTAAAGAGCGGCCGTATCAGTGAGTATGAGGCCGAGGTGCATCCTCAAAGAAATATCATAACCAGGGCTTTCGGAAGCGAAGAAACCGTTATGCCTGATTTCTATCAATTTGATGTGGCCATCGGTGATCGTATTTTGCTATGTACCGATGGTCTTTATAATGAGGTCAATGACGAACAGATTCTCGAATTGATACATGAGGAACAGGATTTGAACAAACTGGTCCTGTCCCTGATAAAGCTTGCCTGTGACAACGGCGGAAAAGACAATATCACGGTGATATGTGTCGAGACTTAAATGAGCGAAGGAGAGAACTATGAGCAGCAGAGTATTGGCTGAAAGATATGAAATATTAGAAAAAATCGGCGACGGGGGCATGGCAGTCGTATACAAGGGTCGAGACCGATTGTTGAACCGCTACGTTGCCGTTAAAATATTGAAACCTGAATTTACCAAGGACTACAAGTTCATTGAGAGCTTCCGCAGGGAATCTCAGGCTGCGGCGAGTCTGACTCACCCTAACATTGTAAATATCTATGATGTAGGGCGTGAAGGCAACATTAACTTTATTGTAATGGAACTGATTGAAGGCAAGACTCTGTCTGCTCTCATTCAGGAAAAAGGCGCATTGAAGTCCAGGGATGCGGTAAACATTGCGCGACAAATCGCATCTGCCCTGAGCCATGCCCATAAAAATCACATAATACATAGAGATGTCAAACCTCACAACATCCTGTTGACTGCCGACGGCACGGCAAAAATTGCCGACTTTGGCATAGCAAAGGCAGTGAATACGGGGACCATCATAAACGACGATGATGCTGTGATGGGATCGGTACACTACTTTTCTCCCGAACAGGCCAGGGGCGGATATGTAGACGAAAAATCCGACATTTACTCTTTGGGAATTGTTCTGTATGAGATGTTGACAGGACAGATTCCTTTCGATGCGGACAATCCCGTGGCTGTGGCTATGAAACATATGAACGAGGAAATGATCCCTCCTTCCGCCTTGGTGCCGGATATTCCTCCCGAGGTGGAGGATATCGTGCTGAAAGCCACGGATAAATATCAAACCAATCGATATAAATCAGCCGATGAAATGGTGGAAGCCTTGAACAAGGCCAATCTGAGTTCCATCGGTGTCTATGGCGGTTTTGGAAGGAACAGAAGTGTGGAATCATCCATGCCGGCAAACAACAGGCGAAGCAACGCCGGTTCGGAAGTGCCGGCAGAAGCAGCGGAGGCAGGAGTGAGAAGCGAAAAAAATGTAAAAGGCGGAAAAGCGAAAAAAGGGAAGAAAAAGTTCCGCATTAACAAGGTTAAAGCAGCGGCGATTGTGTTAGCTCTGCTGGTGGCTTTCCCGGTAAGCCAGTTGATATTAGCTGCCATTGAGAGGGGGACTGCACCGAAAGAAGTTACAGTGCCCTCTCTGGTGGGCATGACCTTCGAGGAAGCAAAGGCTGAACTTGAGGAGATCGATCTTAAAATTGAGTTGGGCGAAGAAGTTGCCAGCGCCGAGTATGCGGAAGGACTCATCGTTTCCCAGGATCCCTTGCCGGATATGGTGGTTAAAACAGGAAAAACCGTTAGAGTGAATATAAGCAAGGGAATAGAAGAAAATACCATTCCTTCAGTAATCGGAAGAACGCTGAGCGACGGAGTGTTCCTGCTGGAGAGTTACGGATATGTGAAGGGCAACGTCAGCGAGGAATTCAGTGAGATGCCCATAGGAGTGATAATCCGTCAATTCCCCGGTGCAGGCAGCGCTGCCGAAGCCGGAACCAGGGTAGACCTTGTGGTGAGTAAAGGCGAAGAAATAGTGATTACAACCGTCCCGAGTCTCTTGGGAATGACATTGGACGAAGCTCGCAGCGCGTTGGAAAGAGAAGGTTTAATCCTTTCAGGGGATATACAATACGCGCCCAGCAACGATTATGCTGAGGGGCTGATATGCGCTCAGAGCGTTGCTCCGGGATTGGGCGTTGACAAAGGCACGGCTATAACGGTGACTCTGAGCACAGGGCCGGATTTGAGTGCGGGAGCCGGTGTGGTGGACATTTTGATTTCCTACGATGAGGCGCAAAATGAAGTGTTCTACCTTACGGTAATGGTTTCCGACAGCACCGGCGTGACCACTCCTATCAATTATGAGCAGAGGATCAAGAGCAACGGCTCGGAAGTCTTTTCGGTTAGCGGCACCGGCAAGGGCTCGGTGAAGATCTACTTCGACAATGCTTTGGTAAAGGAATATGTGGTTGATTTTGACAATGGAGTTGTACTTTGATGGGAGTAACCGAAGGGACCATTGTTAAGGGAATAGGCGGATTTTATTATGTAAGGTCAGTCGATAAGACCTACCAGTGCAAGGCCAGGGGAATATTCCGCAAGGACGGGATGATCCCTTATGTGGGCGATAGGGTGGAGATTGAGCCTCTGGTTGATGAAGAGGCGGTGATAACCCGGATCTTGCCGCGCAAGAACCAGTTTATCCGGCCGCCGGTGGCCAATGTGGATTGTTTCATCATTACTGCGGCGCTGAAAAAACCGGAGCTGAACCTGTATATTATCGATACCTTCCTTGTCATGGCAGAATACCATCAAACAGAAATCGGAATCTGCCTGAACAAGATCGATTTAGCCGAATCGGGAGAAATAGAAGCTTTCAAAGAAATATATGAAGGCCTTTATCCCGTGATGTGCGTCAGTGGAAAGACCGGAGAAGGTTTGGATGAGCTTAGGAAGTTCCTTGCAGGAAAGAAGTCCGCCTTTGCAGGGCCTTCAGGGGTGGGGAAATCGACCCTGCTCAATCGCTTGGTAGATGCCACTTTGGCTGAGACCGGGGAGATCAGCGAAAAACTCCAGAGAGGGAAGCATACCACCCGGCACGTGGAACTTTTCCGGTTGTCCGATGATAGTTTGATATTTGATACACCAGGTTTTACCTCTTTTGAGGTGCTTGATGCAGATGAGCAGGAGTTGGCCTTCCTGTACCCGGAAATGGTTCCCTTTGCCGGCCAGTGCAGGTATTATAATTGCAGGCACCTTTCGGAGCCCGATTGCAAGGTTCGGGACGCGGTGGAAGAAGGAAGGATTCACCCTTTCCGTTACGATTCTTATTGCAGGCAGATAAAAGAAATACAAGAAATGAGGAAATACTGATGAACAGATTGGCACCATCCATCCTGTCGGCGGATTTTTCCCGACTGGGGGAAGAAGTGAAAACCATCGAAGAAGCAGGGGCCCATATCATTCACGTAGACGTTATGGACGGACACTTTGTGCCCAATATTTCTTTCGGATCCGCAGTGATGAAAAGCTTGTTAGGCAAGACTAAGCTTCCTTTCGACGTACACTTGATGATAACGGATCCCGACCGGTATATAAAAGACTTTGTAACGGAAAATACTGAAATTATCACGGTTCATCAAGAGGCCTGCATTCATCTGCACCGCACTCTTCAGATGATCAAATCCCATGGGGTAAAGGCAGGGGTCTCGTTGAATCCCGCTACTCCTCTTTTTACGTTGGAATATGTCTTTGAAGATCTGGATTACGTGCTTATCATGTCCGTCAATCCCGGTTTCGGAGGACAGAAGTTTATCCCGTCCGCGCTGGAAAAAATCAGAAAACTGGCGGTAATGAAGGCCCAGCGCAATCCGGATCTGATTATCGCCGTAGACGGAGGCATCACATTGGAGAACGTAGAAGATGTGGTGGGCGCCGGAGCAAATCTCATAGTGGCCGGTTCCTCCGTGTTCGGAGCCCCGGATGTTAAAAAACGCGTACAGGATTTCCTTGCTTTATTGTAAACACAGATGTTTTGAAAAGTTGTATTTGGCAAAATCCGCCGGATACAATTTTTTTTGCGCGTCAATGGAAAATAATGGTTGACATTGGAATAATTAGGTGATAATATGATTTCCAGAAAATGTAATTATATGACTGCAAGGATGGAGGTGCCGGTTTGAAGAGAGTTCGTACAGCCATCGGGTTGCTGTTGATTGTGGTTGCCATAGCGGCTTTAATCTTTTGGGAAATAAGAGGCAGGGAAGCCGTTTTACTGGACACCGTAATCGTGGCTTCTGAGACGATTCCTGCAGGCACAGTGATCACTCGCGACCTGCTGTCGCCCTCCGGCGTTTTGGAGCAGAACAGGATTGCGGGAAGCCTGGATTGGGAGTCCTTGCCTAAAGTTATTGGACAGGTTGCCATGCAGGATATCATTAAAAACGCACAGGTTTCTGAAATGTATTTAGACGATGACGATTTTTATCTTCGTAGTCATGAATCGATATTTGTGATACATCCCGAATGGATCGCCATGCGGAGCAGTTCCATACGGCGGGGGGACTGGGTTGATATTTACGAAGGAGCGGCCCTTGAAAAAATAGGCACTTACAGGGTGGCTTTCGTGAAAGATGCCAATGAAACGGAAGTGACGGACGGAGAGAGACGTTCAAAGTCCAATTCTTTAGACAGGACTGTATCTTCTTCTCCCGTAAGCCATATAGAGATTATCACAGATATCAGCGAATACAAAAAAATAGCTGAAACGGTTCGGGATAGCCAGGCAGGTTTGTTGCTGGTTCAGAAACAGGCGGTGAAAAGATGAGCAAAATGTATGCTTTTCACGGAGCGGATAACAAAACAGGGACAACCATGATCACCCAATCCGTTGCCGAGTTTATCGCAGACAATTTAAAAGACATAAAAATCATGATGATTTCCCTTCACGGCAGGTCCGGAACCGAGTATGTGGACCGGGTGGGCGAATCTATCGAAGGCTTAAAATTACATTTGAGCAACAGATTATTGGACTTCGGGAGAGTCATCGAGGGGTGCCGCAGGTCAAATAATTTCTATATGCTGGGCGGCGTAGAGAGCATAGGCCAGGTGCGAAGCTATCATCCGGATATGGCAACGTATCTTTTGGAAAGCATAGAGAATGAATTTGACCTGATTTTTGCGGATACCGGCAACGACATTGACAACGGCCTGGCAGTTGGGGCCCTTGAATTCATTGAGGAAAAGTACTGCATTATCACCCAGCAGGAATCAATTCTCAGAAGATATGAGAGAGTTCGGCCTGTTTACGAGCGTTTGGGAATCGATTTTTCGTTTTACGTCGTGAATAAGTATGATGCCCAGGATCCCTGCGACTTGCGTTACATTGCAGAGCGCTTGTGTTTATGTCCGGAAAAGCTTATGAAAGTGGAAGCGTCAGGTTACGAACGTCAGGCCGAATTAGATCGCCGTACATTGTTATGTTACAAGAACGAAGCATATTGCAAGGACATAAAGTCAATCGCAAACCGGATTCTCCAACATGCGCAGATGGATCCCATTCGGTCGGAAAGGAAGAAAAAATGGACACCTTTTATCTAGAGGATTATATAGGCGGGAAAACCAATACCGGGAATGTCCCGAACATGAGTTTCGAAAGACTTTGTGAGGCTATAAAGGATGATTTCATCAAGGAATGGGACAGGGACGGGGAAGATGCACACGCCACGTTGGAACTGCAGAAAAAAGCTATTATCGGGTATTCCAACGAAGTGGCATTCTTTAAAGAGAAGATCAGGGCCAGGTTAAAGGATTACAATGCTGACAATATCTCATTCCCTCCTTGGTACGAATCGGCAGTGGACGGTATCTATCACGAGAACTGGGGGCTTGCAGGAGTTGCCCAGTGGTTTTCCGAACCCTACAGGCAGAGCAGTTCCGCAAAGATAATCGGCGACAGGATTTATTTTATGAAGGACGGCCGCATGAATCTGATGCCGCAGACTATCGATAAACACAGGCGAGAGCAGCTGATCCGTGCATTTTTGCTTCTAACGCCCCAGGAGCGCCTGGATAAAAACTTCCATGAAATATACCTGTTGGACGGTACCAGGGTAACCATCTTTGGAGGGGAGATGACCAAACAAGGACAGGATGTAATTGTATTTCGAAGATATGTGGTTCCCAGCTACACTTTTGAGGAGCAGGCAAAAAGAGGAACCATCCCGGAGGATGCAATTGAGTTGTTCAAAGCCATGGTGGAGTTTGGCCCGAATATGGTGGTGGTGGGGCAGGTTCGCTCTTCGAAAACCACGTTTCTGTCTACTTGGCAGAGCTACGAAGACCCTGCGCTGGAAGGGGTAATGGTGGAGACCGATCCTGAGATTCCGATTCATCAGTTGATGCCAAAAGCGCCCATCGTTCAGCTTATCGCCGACAATGAGGAGTTGAGAAAGATATCGAAAAACCTGCTGCGCAGTGACGCGGACTACTTCATTCTGGCGGAGGCTAGGGACGGTAATGCGCTGGAAACTGCCCTCAAAGTTGCGTCTAAGGGAACTAGGAGGATGAAGCTTACCTTCCATTGCAAAAACCCGCTTGATTTCCCCTACGATGTGGCATGGGAAATCGTGAAAGCTACAGGAGGGAATTTGGAAACCACCGCTCAAAAAGTGGCAGCAAGCTTTGACTACGTCTTTCATTTCGTCCAGCTTGCAAATAAAAGTCAGAAAAGGTTGCGGGGCATCTATGAGCTGAATTTGGATCGCAAGACCGGGGAAATAAGGATGGTGCGGATATGCGCTTACGATTACCAAAGCGACAGCTGGCGGTGGAGATATCACATTGAAAAGACAAAAAAGCAGTCCGCTGAAGAGGAGAATATTGAAGCTTTTAGAAGGTTTTCAAGGCAGTTAAAATTACTGGCTGAAAAGTATCCCTTTAAGGACGAGGAGGAGGATTCATGATGGGGGCGGAAACGACGATTACGGTTGTCTCTTTTAGTATATATTTTCTCTTGGGAATCGGAGCGTTTCTATTATTAGCCGATTTCATCCTTTCTACTTTGGAAAGAGTAAGAATGATTCGGCGGCTCCGGGCCAGGCGCAGGGAAGCTCAACCGGAAAGTGAGATTTTAAGGCGAATGGGTCAATGGCTGTTGACCGCATTCGGACATCCGGTATCTCCGGTTACATTCCTGACTTTTATTGCCCTTCTGTTCCTGTCAATTTTATATGTGGGGGTTCGGTCCGTAGGCATTTCCACAGCCTTGGCCCTGTCCGGGATGACTGCTTCTCTCCCTTTATTATTGCTATGGATACGGGTAAACAGCCTCCGGCGCAGGGGGAGTCATGAAGGAGAAAGGTTAGTTTCAGAATTCCTGCGTGAATACAGAATAAACAATTTCAATGTATATGAAACTATTGAAAAGGTTATTCAGTCGCCTGCTGACATCAAGGTTACAAGAAAATTGCTGAGCAAGTTGTTATACAACTTGAGGAACACGGGTAATCCTGGACAGATGAAGCAGGCGACGGATGCCTTCGCTTACGGCATCCGCACTAATTGGAGTTTGATGCTTGCCCATGATATATACCTGGCCGCAACGAAAGGAACAAATATCGCTTTAGCCGTGGAGGATATATTGATCCAGCTGAGAGAAGCGAGAACGGTGGCTGAAGAACGGAAAAGACTGAACAGCGAGGCTATAAGGATGACCTTTTATATGGTGCCCCTGATCTACTGCGTAACTGTTCTTATGGCAATAAGGTATCTGGATGTTCCCGTAGTAAAACTGATTCAGAATCAGTTTCATACGCCGGAAGGACTGATTCTATTCCTGTTCATTCTGTTTATGTTCGTTGGAAATATTGCGCTCATACAGTTGGTGATCAATCAACGTTTTGATTATTAAGAGGTGGAAAAATGGCAGCTTCTTCCCTTATCTTTTACATTATTTGTTCCATGGCCGTTGCCGGCGCAATCCTTTTACTGCTGGAGCGATACCGGTTAAGAAGATTGCGTGCCCTGCGCTGGCGCATGAGACTTGAGAGGGTGGACTATAGAAAATTCCCTGTTGCGAGAATGGTTTTGGACGCCAAAGAAAGGAGCAAGCATGAAAGGACGGATATGGAAATCTACGAGGCCATTTCGTTTTTAAGAAACATTACTGTCCTCGGAAAAGGCGGGGCTCTCAGCGCCGATGCCGTATTGGAGCAGCTCATTTCCCACAGGGGAAGCTTGTCTCATGTCTATGCTAAAACGCTGCGACTTTTACGTCAGAATCAGAAAGAGGAAGCCATTGCGTATTTCTCTGATGCTGCCGCCACGGAGATCAGCAAGGACTTTGCCCGGCTTTTGATCCAATGGGATGAGATCGACCCAAGGCAATTGCTGGAGACTTTACTTTCGCATCAAAAGAATATCAGGGAGACCAGGATGACGGTGCAGAAGCGACGGGACGAGACCGTCAGCGATCTCATCTATCTGCCCGTAGTCATCAATGTAATGCTGGTTTTTATCAATTTCATATATGTAGGCTACTTTATCGATCAGAAGGAAATGCTGACGATATTGCTATAGATATTGCTATAAAAGTTTAATCACGCGAAATAAAAAAATGAAAGGAAGAGAGGAAAATGAAGCAGATAATAGTGATGGTAGCTATGATTGCTCTTGGTGTGGCCATTGCAGGTTTTGTGATGGGTTTTGGCGAGTCCGCCGAAACTCTGGCCAACGCGTCAATGGCGGAGATTACTTATGAAAACATTATAGGAGAATGAGTGTTGTCTAAGTAAGGAGGATATAGTGAAGCAGATCATCGTGATGGTAGCCATGATTTCGCTGGGAATTGTTCTTTTCAGGTTGATCGCGGGAACCGATGACGGCTCCATGTTAAGCGTAATGAAGGGGGTATGGGAGCAGGAGATCGAAATGAGAACCGGCTCGCCATAAAAGGAGGATTGTCTTGAAACAGTTTATAGTATTGACAGCCATACTGCCTCTCATGTTGATTTTCATGGCTCAGTTTGCCCTTGAGCAAAAGAACAGCGGCGCAATGAATGTTCTGCAGCAGCAGGTCTATACGGCTAAAGAGCAGGCAAAGCAGGAAGGCTGTTTTACTCCTGAGATCATAGAGCAGTTAAAAAGGGATATCAATGCCAAATTAGGTGTGCCGGAGGAGGATATTCTGATTGTTGCCACGGAATCTCCCCAGTACAG
>DGEG01000064.1 GCA_002385825.1 Firmicutes bacterium UBA3932
GTTTGATTTTCCAGCTCTTCTTTCCACTGTTCGTAGAGACTCATTTCCTTTTTCCTCCCGATATGACAATATCGTAGGCAGCGCCTTTTACAATGGCGGTACCGATTTCAATCACATCGCCCATGACAGCGCTTCCTGTGGGGAGAGGTCCCGCACCTTTACCGTAGAACATCAGCTCACCTACCGCATTGCCTTTGACGAAGATGGCGTTGAACTCGTTGTTGACGCCGGCCAGAGGATGGGATACGGGAATCAAAGTAGGTCTTACACTGTATGTGAGATTGCCGTTTTCCCTCTTTGCAGAGCCGATGAGCTTAATCTTGTTCCCCGATTTTGCCGCCCGCTTGATATCGTCCTTGGTGATCTTGGTGATTCCTTCCGTAGGTATGGATTCGGGAGGCACGCGGATACCGAAGACCAATGAAATGAGGATGGAAAGTTTATTGGCTACATCGATGCCTTCCACATCAGCCGTGGGGTCCGCTTCTGCGAATCCTTTTTCCTGCGCAACTTTGAGAACTTCCTCATACTCCAGTCCGAAATCGGTCATCTGGGAGAGGATATAGTTGGTGGTACCGTTGAGAATTCCCATGATTTCAATAAAGGAATTTGCCTTGAGAGCGGTTGTCAGTGCATTGAGAATGGGGATTCCACCGCCTACGCTGGCTTCGTAGCGGAACATGACCTTGTTCTTTTCCGCCGCTTCCCGGAGCTCGTCATAATTGGCGGCAACGGCGGCTTTGTTAGCTGTAACCACATGCTTACCGTTGTTCATTGCTTTGAGCATGAAATCCGTAGCAGGTTGTATTCCTCCCAACAGTTCGATAACAATATCTATGTCCGGATCCAAGAACAAGTCATCGGGATTCTGGGTAAATAATTCTTTCGGAGCTACTACATCCCTTTTCCTTTCAAGATCTTTTTCAAGGATTTTCGTTATCTGGAAATCGATTCCTGTTTGCTGTTCGATTGTGCTCCGGTTCATTTCCAAGGTCGCATAAGTGCCTGTACCGATGTTGCCAAATCCCATGAGACCGATTCTTATTAACTTTTTTTCCATCAATAATACCTCCTGCATTTTATCTACAATAAAATCCATTTAGTCTGTCGACAAAATAACGTGACGTACTTTGTCAATTGGTGCTATTATAATATAATATTTGAAAATAGTCTCGAATCCAATTGAAAATAATGAAAAAATATTATTAGGTACACATTAAGGATGGATTTTCCCGTATTATTCATTCAAAAGAAAGCGGAGCAAGAGGATAAAGAGAGTGGAAATGCGAAAGACAGGACATGAATTAAGTATCGTATTAGTCGAACCGGAAATTCCTCCCAACACGGGAAATATTGCAAGAACGTGCGCGGCTACGGGAGCCGGTCTGCATCTTGTAAAGCCTTTGGGGTTTTCTGTCGATGACGCACAGGTGAAAAGGGCGGGGTTAGATTATTGGGAATTCGTCAACCTGGAAATTCATGAAAACTTGGAGGAGTTCCTGGGAAAATATAAGGACAGACCCATGTACCTGGCAACTACGAAGGGAATAAGGGCATACACGGATGTTCGCTATGAAAGGGATGCCATGCTGATCTTCGGAAGGGAGACCGCAGGGCTGCCCAGGGACTTTATCGAAGAGAACATAGAAAAAACCATTAGAATTCCAATGAGCGATAATGTGAAGTTAAGGTCGCTGAACCTGTCCAATTCGGCGGCCATTGTGATATACGAAGCGCTGCGTCAATTAGGTTTCCCGGAACTGATCTGAGGTTAGTTCCCGGTAGGGATTAAAGCACTAAATTTGGGTTTTTAGTTTTCTGCCATCCTGAATTATGGTATACTTAGCGATAGTAGATTTTATTTATTTTAGGTGTATGCATGAGATATTTTACGTGTAGATATGAGTGTTCGCTACTTCTACATAAGGGAGTGCGGGGGCTGCTATGAAGCTGGGTTATGAACTGACAATTGAACAGACTCAGAAACTGATCATGACTCCTGAATTGATCCAGGCCATCCAGTTGTTGCAATTCAACACCCAGGAGCTTGAGAGCTATGTACAGGAACAGCTCTTGACAAATCCTGTGCTGGAAAGGGTGGACAAAACCGACGACGATATACATGACGGGGAGCCCGGCGAGGAAAACGACAGGATATCGGGGGGGACGGAGGAAAGCAGGGAGAGTTACGAATTCGATTGGGCTGAGCACTTCAAAGAGCACGGCTACGATGACATCAGTTACAGCATGGGCGAGGACAGCGACGATCAAAACGATTATTCCTACGAGCAGTTCGTTTCCTCTGAACCCACATTGACTGAACATTTGATGATGCAGTTGGAATTGGTATCCATGAAACCGGCATGCAAGATGATTGCCCGGTATATAATCGAATCCCTGGATGAGAACGGATACCTCACCTCCTCAATACAGGAAATTTGCCAGGTGTTCAGGGCCAGGGAAGAAAAAGTGATGGAGGCCTTGGCAGTGATCCAGGGCTTTGAGCCGGTAGGCGTCGGAGCACGGGATTTAAAAGAATGCCTGCTGATTCAGCTTAAGAACCGTGGAAAGGACAAGCCTGAAGCTCGCCTTATAATAGAAAACCATCTGGAAGATATTGCTGAAAACCGGCTATGCAACATAGCCAAAGCATTGGGCATTTCCGTAAAGGAAGTACAAGATATCAGCGATGAGATAAAGTCCCTGGAACCCAAACCCGGAAGACAATTCGGCAGTTCCAGCGATAATCGCTACATTGTCCCTGACGTTACTGTGGAGAAAGTGGGAGACGAATATGTCATAATCGTAAACGACAGCACTGCGCCCAGATTGAACATCAGCCCTTACTATCAAAAGATGCTCAGGGAAGCGGACAAGGATTCAAACATTTCCAAGTTCCTTTCAAGCAGGCTGAACTCGGCTCTTTGGCTGATTCGCAGCATAGAGCAGAGGCGTCAGACCATCTATAACGTTGTCAAGGCGGTGGTAAATTATCAGCGAGATTTCCTCGACCATGGCCCCAAGCATTTAAAAACTCTTACATTGAAACAGATAGCTGACGAGCTGGGCATTCACGAATCCACGGTGAGCCGTTCTATTAACGGAAAATATATGCAGACTCCAAGGGGTCTTTTTGAGATCAAGTATTTCTTCACCAGTGGTGTTACCGGTCAGGACGGTTCCAGCATTGCGTCAGAAAGTATCAAAACCATAATCCGTGAAATGATAGAAAACGAAGATCCCAAATCTCCTCTCTCCGATCAGGCCATCGCCGATTCCATGGAGGAGTGCGGTATAGAAATATCCAGGCGGACTATCGCCAAGTACAGGGATGAGATGAACATCCCATCATCCACCAAACGAAAGCGGTTCTGATTTAAAATGAAATGCACCTTTCAAATACATAGTTTGTATCTGGGTTCCTCATGATCCCATGCAAATAAATATCGATGGAGGAAATAGAAATGAAAACGAAAATAGGCATAAACGGTTTTGGAAGGATAGGTAGAAACGCTTTTAAGATCGCAATAGAAATGGGAGATGAGTTTGACATCGTTGCGATCAATGATATTACAGAACCGAAGACATTAGCTCATCTGTTGAAGTACGATAGCTGTTTCGGTAAGTTCGAGGGAACTGTAGAAACCACCGAAGATGCCATCATCGTAAACGGTAAAGAGATTAAAATATTGGCGAAGACCAATCCGGAGGAATTGCCATGGAAAGAATTGGGCGTGGATGTTGTGCTGGAGTCTACAGGGCGATTCACAAAAAGAATCGATTCGGAGAAGCATATTAAAGCAGGAGCTAAAAAAGTTATCATTTCTGCCCCTGCAACCGGCGAAGACATTACCATCGTCATGGGCGTGAACGATGAGCAATACGATCCGGCAAATCATCATATCATTTCCAACGCATCCTGCACCACCAACTGCCTGGCTCCTCTTGCCAAAGTAATTGATGAAAATTTCGGCATCGAAAGAGGATTGATGACGACGATCCATTCATACACCAACGACCAAAAGATTCTTGATTTACCTCATAAGGATTTAAGAAGGGCAAGAGCAGCCGCCGTATCCATGATTCCCACCACAACAGGGGCAGCCAAGGCAGTTTCTTTAGTATTGCCACAGCTGCAGGGCAAACTGAACGGCATGGCTATTCGCGTTCCAACCCCGGCAGTTTCCCTGGTGGATGTTGTCTTTGAGTTGAAGCAGGAAACTAGCAAAGAGGAAGTCAACGAGACTCTCAAGAGAGCGGCTGAAGGCGATCTGAAAGGCATTCTCGGTTACTGCGATGAGCCTCTCGTATCGGTGGATTTCAAACAGGATCCCAGGTCTTCAATTGTGGACGCTCAATCCACCATGGTTATGGAAGGAAATTTGCTCAAAGTTCTATCTTGGTATGACAACGAATGGGGTTATTCCAACCGCGTAGTAGACGTGATCAAAATGGTGATCGATAAAGGTCTGTAATAGCGAGGTTAGCGATGAAAAAGACGATTAGAGATATAGATGTCAGAGGCAAGCGCGTCATCCTGCGCTGCGATTTTAACGTGCCTTTGGATGAAAAGGGACAAATAACTGACGACAGCAGGATCAGGGCTTCATTGCCTACTATAAAGTATTTGATTGAAAAAGGTGCAAAAATTATCGTGATGTCCCATTTAGGAAGACCTAAAGGAGAGCCGGACATGAAGTACAGCATGGAGCCCGTGGCGGAGCGGCTTTCTTCCCTTTTGGGGCAGGAAGTGCTGTTTCGCAGCGAACCGCGGGTAGTCACGGATGAAATTCACGAATCGGCTGCCTGGCTGAAACCGGGACAGGTTCTGTTACTAGAAAACGTCCGTTTCCGGAAGGAGGAGACGAAAAACGATCCTTCTTTCTCAAAGGAACTGGCGAAACTGGCAGACATTTTTGTCAACGACGCCTTCGGTTCCGCTCACAGAGCTCACTGCTCTACAACGGGAATTGCGGAATATCTTCCAGGTGTTTCAGGTCTTCTATTGGAAAAGGAGCTGGAGTTTCTTGGGGAAACGGTAAACAACCCCAGGAGACCGTTTCTGGCTATCCTTGGCGGCGCGAAAGTCAGCGACAAAATTCCGGTTATCGAGAACTTGTTGGATAAGGTGGATGTGCTTATCATCGGAGGCGGCATGGCCTATACATTTTTGAAGGCACAAGGCTACGAAATCGGCAAGTCCCTGCTGGAGGAAGACAAAATAGAAATGGCCTTGACCCTTTTCGCCAAGGCGAAGGAGCGAGGAGTAACTCTGTTGCTGCCCGTGGATATTTTAGCTGCTAAGGAGTTCAGTAACGACGCGGAAGCGGCTTATTACGATATAGACAGCATCCCGAAGGATTGGATGGGGCTCGACATTGGGGAAAAGACGGTTGAGCTGTTTAAGGGCGAGATCGAAAAAGCGGCCACAGTTGTTTGGAACGGGCCCATGGGCGTTTTTGAGATGCCTAATTTCTCCAAAGGAACAAAAGCTATAGCCGATGCGTTAGCTGCAAGCCAAGCTACCACCATTATCGGCGGGGGAGATTCCGCTGCAGCGGTACGTCAGTTTGGATTGGCCGATAAGATGACGCACATTTCTACCGGTGGAGGAGCTTCCTTGGAGTTTCTGGAAGGAAAAATATTGCCCGGCGTGGCTGCCTTGCAGGACAAGTAATTGGCAGCGGCGCGTAACAGTAGGAGGAAGGAAAATTGAGAAAACCTTTTATAGCCGGAAATTGGAAAATGCACAAAACGGTAGAAGAAGCGGCTGAATTTGCTCGAAGGTTTAAAGAGCTGTACGTGCCTTCGGATGTGCAGGTGGCAATATGTGCGCCCTTCACCCAGTTAAGCCTGTTGGTGGAGGCTTTCAAGGGAACGGGCATCAAAGTGGGCGCCCAGAACATGCACTACGAGGAACAAGGCGCCTTCACCGGCGAAATATCGGGCGCCATGTTGAAGGAATTGGGAGTGGACTACTGTATTATCGGTCATTCCGAGAGAAGACAATACTTTGGAGAGACGGATGAGACGGTAAAAAAGAAATTGCATGCCGCCTTTAAGAACGGTATCCTTCCCATACTCTGCGTAGGGGAAGTGCTCAATGAAAGAGAGGAAGGAAGAGCTTTAGAGGTGGTTACCCTTCAGATGAAGGCTGCTCTGAAAGGGCTTGATGCGGATCAAGTGAAGAAGCTCACCATAGCATATGAGCCTGTATGGGCCATCGGAACGGGACGCAATGCTACGCCGGAGCAAGCCGACGAGATGTGCGGTCATATCCGCAGCGTCATTGCGGG
>DGEG01000073.1:0-5526 GCA_002385825.1 Firmicutes bacterium UBA3932
CGGGCGGTAGAACAGCTGGTACAGGGGATCCGGCACGGGGTGAAGCACCAGACACTTCTCGGTGTTACGGGTTCGGGGAAGACCTTTACCATGGCTAATGTCATCCAACAGGTTCAAAAACCCACCCTTGTAATTTCGCATAACAAGACTCTGGCGGCCCAGCTCTGCGGAGAGTTTAAAGAATTCTTCCCGGAAAACGCTGTGGAATTTTTCGTCAGCTACTACGATTATTACCAGCCGGAGGCTTATGTTCCGGCAACGGATACCTATATTGAAAAAGATTCCGACATAAACGACGAAATTGACAAATTGCGACATTCAGCCACTGCGGCTTTGGCGGAACGAAGAGACGTGATTATCGTAGCCAGCGTATCTTGCATATACGGTCTCGGCAGCCCCATCGATTACGAAAATCAAGTGCTTTCCATTCGGCCGGGAATGCAAAAGGACAGGAATGAGATACTGCGCAAGCTGGTGGACATCCAATATACGAGGAACGATCTGAATTTCACGAGGGGCACTTTTCGTGTGAGAGGGGATATAATAGACATCTTTCAGGCGGGTTCGGAACACGCGGTGCGGGTAGAGCTTTTCGGCGACGAGGTGGAGCAGATTAAAGAGATGAACCCATTAACCGGAGAAATTTACGGTTTGCGAAATCACGTTTCCGTCTTTCCTGCATCTCACTATGTCACTTCAAAGGAAAAGATGGAACTGGCTATTCAAAGTATTGAAGCGGAGCTGGAGGAAAGGGTCAAGTGGTTCAAAGAACAGGGCAAACTCGTGGAGGCGCAAAGGCTTGAGCAGCGAACCAGGTACGACCTTGAACTCCTCCGGGAGATAGGCAGCTGCAAGGGAATAGAGAACTATTCACGCCATATCAACGGTCTGCCGCCGGGCGCCCAGCCCTATACCCTCATCGATTACTTTCCCGACGATTTCCTGATTATAGTGGACGAATCCCATGTTATGATTCCTCAACTCAGAGGCATGTGGGCGGGAGATCGCTCCAGGAAAGTAAATTTAGTGGATTACGGCTTTCGTTTACCGTCGGCATTGGACAATCGCCCCCTGTCCTTTGAGGAGTTCGAGGCCAAAGTGAACCAGATCATATACGTAAGCGCCACACCCGGAGAGTATGAAAAGGAAAAGAGCGGAGGGGTTGTGGCGGAGCAGATCATACGTCCTACTGGACTTTTGGATCCGGAGATAACGGTGAAAAAGACGGAGGGACAGATCGATGACCTTATCGCCGAAATCAACAAGGTGGTGGAGCGAAAGGAGAGAGTTCTCGTAACCACCCTTACCAAGAAGATGGCGGAGAGCCTTACGGATTATTTAAAAGGCGTGGGCATAAAAGTGCGTTATCTCCATTCGGAAGTGGACACTCTGGAGAGGATGGAAATCATTCGCGACCTGCGACTGGGGGTCTTCGATGTATTGGTGGGTATCAACCTCCTGAGAGAGGGATTGGATCTGCCCGAAGTATCGCTGGTAGCCATTCTGGACGCAGATAAAGAAGGATTTCTGAGGACGGAGACCTCGCTGATTCAAACATGCGGCAGAGCCGCCAGAAATGTCAGGGGAAGGGTCATCATGTATGCGGACCGGATCAGCGATGCCATGGACAAGGCCATAACGGAGACCAGGCGCAGGAGAGAGATCCAGGAAGCCTATAACAAAGAGCATGGGATAGTGCCGAAGACGGTGGAAAAATCCATTCGGGATGTTATTGAGGCCACTAAAGCGGCGGAAGAGCCGGAGGAATACTATCACGGGAAGAGCCCTTTGGAGCTGACGAAGAAAGAGTTGGCCGATTATATCAAGCTGCTTGAAAAGCAGATGAAGCAGGCGGCTGCCGATCTTCAGTTTGAAAGGGCGGCACAGTTGAGAGACCGTATATTTGAATACAAGGTTCGATTATAATGATGTAAAGCAGGCATGTTTCCGGAGGGCCGGTCCTGCTCGGCGGCGGCTTGAAAAAATATGTATTAATAATTCAAACGATAAAGGATACTACAGTATGACGGATAAAATCATTATTAAAGGCGCAAAAGAACACAATCTAAAAAATATAGATGTAACCATACCGAGAGACAAGCTTGTGGTGCTTACCGGACTTTCCGGTTCGGGCAAATCCTCCCTGGCCTTCGACACCATATACGCGGAAGGTCAAAGACGTTATATGGAGAGCTTGTCTTCCTATGCCAGGCAGTTTTTAGGCCAGGTGGAAAAGCCGGATGTAGAGTATATCGAAGGGCTTTCACCGGCCATTTCCATCGACCAGAAGAGCACGAGCAAGAACCCTCGATCCACAGTGGGCACCGTAACGGAGATCCATGACTATCTTCGACTCATGTATGCCCGCATCGGGATCCCCCATTGCCCTGTATGCGGCAGGGAAATCAGCAGTCAGACGGTGGATCAGATCGTGGATCAGTTGATGGCCTTGGAGGAGGGAACCAGGCTTACAGTTTTGGCGCCCGTCGTCCGAGAAAGAAAAGGAGAGCACGAGAAGATCCTGGAACGGATTCTCAAAGAAGGATTTACCAGGGTCCGCGTCGACGGAGAAATAAAAGACCTTCATGAGGACGAGATTAAGCTGGAAAAAACCTATAAGCACACCATAGAAATAGTTATTGACCGGATTATCGTGAGAGAAGGGGTGGAGAGCCGGCTGACCGAGTCTGTGGAGATGGCCCTCGCCCACGGAGATGGCTTGGTCAATGCACTTCTCGGAGACGGAAGTGTATTGGTATTTAATACGAAGCTGGCTTGTCCGGATCACGGAATCAGCATAGAGGAACTGGAACCGCGAATGTTTTCTTTTAACAGTCCTTTCGGCGCGTGTCCCGAATGCAGCGGTTTAGGATTTCTCGAAAGAATCGATCCTGATTTGATTATCACGCGGCAGGATTTGTCTATCCCGAAAGGCGCGTTGGCAAATGTATTCGCTTCCATGGAAATTGCGGGTTTCTACCGGCAGATGATCGATGCCCTTGCCGATTATCACGGAGTCGATATAAATCTTCCCTATTCTGAGCTCCCTGAAAAGTTTAAGAAAGAATTGCTCTACGGGACGGGAAATCGCAAGCTGGAATATTATTATGTGAGCAGGAACAACGGTTCCAGATCATATCGAAACCATCCCTTTGAGGGCATCATCAATAACCTGGAGCGAAGATACAGAGAAACCTATTCAGATTATATAAAAGAAAAAATGCGGCAATATATGAGCGTGGTGCCTTGTCCCGCATGTGGAGGAAAGAGGCTTAAGCCGGAAGCCCTGGCCGTGACTGTAGGCGGAATGAACATAGCGGATCTGTCGGATTTGTCCGTACGGGATGCTTTGCATTTTATCGAAAACCTTAAACTCTCGGATAGGGATACTGCCGTGGCAAAGCAGATAAAGAAAGAGCTGATAGCAAGATTAGGCTTTTTGGTTGATGTAGGGCTGGATTATCTGACCCTTTCCAGATCATCGGCCACCTTGTCCGGGGGCGAATCCCAGAGGATTCGTCTCGCCACGCAGATCGGCTCCGGTCTAATGGGGGTACTATATATATTAGACGAGCCCAGTATCGGTTTGCACCAGAGAGACAACTCCAAGCTTCTGAAGACCTTGCGCAACCTGACCGATATAGGGAACACTCTTATCGTTGTGGAGCATGACGAGGAGACTATTTATGCGGCGGATCATATAGTCGATATCGGCCCCGGTGCAGGTGTTCACGGGGGAGAAATAGTTGCAGAAGGCAGCGTAGACGATATAAAAGCGTGCAAGGAATCCATTACGGGGAGCTACCTTCGAGGAGAAAGAAAAATTCCCGTACCCAAAGAGCGCAGACAGGGAAACGGAAAGAAGATCGAGGTTATCGGAGCTTCGGAAAACAACTTGAAAGAGATTAATGCGACTTTCCCTCTGGGCCAGTTTGTCTGCGTTACAGGCGTTTCCGGTTCGGGGAAAAGCAGCCTGGTAAACGAAGTGCTTTACAAGAACATTGCCGCAAAAATGTATCACGGTAAGGAAAGACCCAAGAACTGTAAGGAGATTCGCGGAATTGAGCATATCGATAAGATCATCAACATAGACCAATCTCCTATTGGGCGTACACCGAGGTCAAATCCTGCCACATACACGGGAGTGTTCACCCCTATTCGTGAGCTTTTTGCCCAGCTGCCCGAATCCAAGGTTCGGGGATATAACAAGGGGCGCTTCAGCTTCAATGTGAAGGGCGGAAGATGTGAAGCCTGCAGCGGAGACGGTATCATCCGCATCGAAATGCATTTCCTGTCGGATGTGTATATACCTTGTGAAGTGTGCAAAGGCCGGCGCTATAACCGGGAGACCCTGGAAGTGAAATACAAGGGTAAGAGCATATATGATGTGCTGGATATGAACGTTACGGAAGCCTTAGAATTTTTCCGAAATATACCCAGTATAACGCAGCGTCTGACCACTCTTGAAGAGGTGGGCTTGGGCTATATCAAACTGGGGCAGCCTTCCACGCAGCTTTCGGGGGGAGAAGCCCAGCGAGTGAAACTGGCTTCGGAGCTTTCAAAGCGCAGCACGGGCAAAACCCTTTACATCCTCGATGAGCCCACCACCGGACTCCACTTCGCCGATGTGGACAGGTTGATTCAAGTATTGCAACGCCTGGTGGATATGGGTAATACGGTCATCGTTATCGAACACAACCTGGATGTGATTAAAACGGCCGATACGATTATAGACCTGGGTCCGGAAGGCGGTGACATGGGCGGGCAGATCATAGCTTCCTGCACGCCGGAGGAATTGACCCGTGTGAAGGGTTCATATACGGGAGAGTATCTGAAAAGAGTACTATAGATTGGAAGAATATGATATAATAATAATTTGACAAGGCGTCAACAAAAGTAACAGAAGACAAAAAATATAAAAAGGACGGGCGATACCCATGATTGAGCGGCTGAACATGACCATGCTCACGGATTATTATGAACTGACAATGGCTAACGGATATTTTGAGAAGGGTCTCCGGGATCAGATAGCGTATTTCGATCTATTCTTCCGCAGGATACCGGACGGAGGCGGCTTTGCTATCATTGCAGGACTGGAGCAGGTTGTCCGTTTCCTGGAAAACATAAAGTTTGAGAAAGAGGACCTGGAC
This sequence comes from Firmicutes bacterium UBA3932, assembly GCA_002385825.1. GTDB lineage: Bacteria > Bacillota > Clostridia > Peptostreptococcales > Anaerovoracaceae > UBA1426. The sequence goes on from DGEG01000073.1 coordinate 5,151, forward strand.
TATTTGAGAAGCAGAGGCCATTTTAGCGAAGAATTCCTTCAGTACCTGCAGAATTTTAAATTCGAATGCGACGTATGGGCAATTCCCGAAGGCACTCCGGTCTTCCCGGGTGAACCCGTCCTGATCGTACGCGGGCCGGTAATTCAGGCCCAGTTTATTGAATCCATTCTACTGTTGTTAATCAACCATCAAAGTCTCATCGCCACTAAGGCCAACCGCATAGTGCGAGCGGCGAAAGGCCGGGGCGTCTTGGAATTCGGCACCAGGAGAGCTCACGGCGCTTCCAGCGCCATCTATGGTGCAAGAGCCGCTTATATCGGCGGCTGTATGGGCACCGCATGCACCATAGCAGGCAGACAGTTCGGAATTCCCGCCG
>DGEG01000073.1:5670-5945 GCA_002385825.1 Firmicutes bacterium UBA3932
AACGTATTGAAATCCGGAGTTCCAAATGCTATCAGGGTGTTCAAGGAATTGAAGCCGAAGAATATGGGCATCCGCATCGACAGCGGCGATGTCACCTATCTGACGAAGCGAGCCAGGGCCATGCTTGACGATGCAGGGCTGACGGAATGCAAGATTGTAATATCCAATTCCTTTGATGAATATTTAATTCGAGATGTGATTAATCAGGGCGCCAGGATCGATGCTTTCGGAGTTGGCGAGAGGTTGATCACCGCTCGCTCCGAACCGGTATTCGG
>DGEG01000005.1 GCA_002385825.1 Firmicutes bacterium UBA3932
CAACTGGCTTATAAGCCTATAATATAAGTTTGTAAAAGGTGTCTGACACCAAATACAACCCCCAAACACGAGAAAGGTTGATTAAATTGATAAAACGACGTTTTGTTAGTATGGATAAAAAGGATTTGGTTGCCACTGCTCTGGAAAACACAAAAGCCGGCGAAACCGCAGAAATTTATCTTCCCGACAACACCATTCTCGGGAATGTTCTCGCCTTGGAATATATTCCCTTTGGCAACAAAATCGCCATCTATGATATCCCAAAAGGAACCAAAGTCCTGAAATACGGCGCGGAAATCGGAGTATCCACGGAAGACATCCCGAAAGGAAGCCTGGTGCACGTCCACAATGTTAAAAGCCAGACCGTGGACATTCCCCCCGCAATAAAAGAAGAAATTATGAGGCAGATTCGCGAAAAACAAGAAAGGGGGGCGTGATATGAATTTTAAAGGTTATTTAAGGCCTGACGGCACCATAGGCATACGGAACAAGCTGTTGATCATTGGCGTGGACGAATGCTGTGAAGGCATTGCCAGAAGCATCGCCAAAAATTTTGACGACGCAGTAGTTCTGACAAACTGGTACACCTGCATGCTTGGGGGAAACGAAGAAACCCTGAATCAATTGATTGCCGTAGGCAAAAACCCCAACGTGGCCGGAGTATTGGTAATCGCCATGGGCTGTGGCAGCATAGGGCCCTCCGACGTGGCTCGGGAAATCGGGGAAACAGGCAAACCCGTTTACACTATAACATGCCAAAAGGTAGGCGGTACTCGCAAATCCGTCCAGTTGGGAACTGAATATCTTAATAAACTGAAAGAGTACGTGGGCGGTTTGGAAAGCCAAGAATTTCCTATCAGCCGCCTGATCGTCGGAGTAAAATGCGGCGGTTCCGACACCAGCTCCGGCATCGCATCAAACCCCAGCGTCGGCGCTGCAGTGGATAAACTCATCGACATGGGCGCGACCTGCATCGGCGGAGAATTGTTCGAGTTGCTTGGTTGTCAAAAAGTGTTGGAAGCGAGAGCCAGCTCCCCGGCTGTATTCGAGAGAATAAATCAATTGATAGAAAACGAAAGGCAGCGTTGGAGCGTGGAAGGAACAGACGTAGAAACCATGAGCATCGGTAACTGCGTGGGAGGCATCACCACAATTGAGGAAAAGTCCCTGGGCGCCCTCCACAAAACCGGTACCAAGCCTATAATTGATATCCTCCAAATCAATAAAGATTTCATCGATACACCGAAAGATCCCGGGTTTTATCTTTCTGAAGTTACCATGCTCTGCGGAGGCGCCGGTGTTAATTTTGCGTCTCATGGTGCTCACATGATCCTCTGGACCAGCGGTGCAGCCGGATTTAATAACCCAATTGTCCCCGTTATCCGCGTCAGCGGCAACAAGGACCTGTTCAACGATGACATGGACGTTGACGTGACGGGCATTATGGACGGAAGCGAAACCATCGATTCCGCATCTGATAAAATAATTGACAAAGTTATCGATGTGGCCAACGGCATCCCTACTCAAATTGAAGGAATCGGAGAATCCACCCTGACTCTGTACCAGAAAGACCAGCGGCTGGAAAAATTGCTGAACCTGAGCTGCTGTTCCAAATAAATGTCGCAGGAATAGGTGCGATATCGCCGCAACCGGTGTTGTGGTTTTAATATAAATAAAGTTGTAAAAAGTGTCAGACACCAAATGCAACGACTTGCATTTGGTGTCTGACACTTTTTACAACTCCTGTTATTCCCCGTCCACCATGACCTTCCTCTTTGATCCTTCATCCAACAACTTATACAACTCTTCTTTGCTTTCATTTATTATGGCATCCCTGTATGAAGTAAGCCGCTGGATTAACCCATCGATTTCATCACACAGAAACTCCTTGTTCTCAAGAAAAAGTTCGGTCCACATATCCGGATTGAGCTTGGCAACCCGAGTCAAATCCAGATAGCTTCCGGCTGAAAACCCCTTGTGCAGCTCCGCTCTCGGGCTCTTCACATACGCATTTGAGACCACGTGAGCCAGCTGAGATGTGTACGCAATGATTCTGTCGTGCTTTTCCGGCGTGGCGATCTCGATATGGCCAAATCCCACGCTTAAGAAAAACTGCTTCAACTCATCCATAATCTCGCTACCGATACCCTCCGGTGGCGTGAGAATCATGGATGCACCCTTGAACAAGGATCCTGTTGAATGTTCGAAACCGGAAAACTCGATCCCAGTCATGGGATGCCCTCCAACAAAATGAATCCCAAGCCGCGAGGCTATAGGCTGAACTTGACTACAGACGTTTTGTTTGACGCCGCAGCAATCCAAAATCACAGTCCCTTTTCTAAACAGGTTGCCTTTTTCTTTAACAAACTGCACCGTTTCGCGGGGATAGAGCGCAATTATAACCATTCCGCATTCACTAAACCTGTTATCGGCAAGCTCTTCATCAATCGCTCCTGCCTGTAAAGCGCGCTCAACCACCGATTTCTGAATATCCATGCCCAAAACTTTGTGCATTCCCGTCTGTTTGATAGCCTTTGCCATAGAGCCCCCAATAAGCCCGAGTCCAACTATTCCAATAACCATTACTTTCCCCTCCTAACTCAGTTGCCTTTGATGTCTTGTATTTGGTGTCTGACACCAAATACAACTACTTGTAAAAAGTGTCTGACACCTTTTACAGACACCTTTTACAACTTTCTGATATAAAAAAACCGGCAGTTGGTGCGTATACCCAAATGCCGGTGAATATTCTTCTCTCAATTCTCAGTTTCCAGCCTCACGGGTATACGCCAATTGCCAATTAGCGCTCACCCGTGACAACGCGTCAATGCGCGTCAGGATTGTGAGCGCTGGAAACCATAATAATAAAGGTTTGCAAGTAATTGCTTTCTCATTTTACTACCTTCTCTCATATTACAGCTAGGTATTGAGTGAACTATAGCATCCTATTCTTCCGCTGTCAACAGTATAAATAATAAAGTTGTAGAAAGTGTCGGGCGCCAAATACATGCACCTAAACACAGTTTCGCCAAACACAATTATTACAACTCCAATTGCGTTTTCAGTTTTTCATATGCCGCCTTTGTCTCCGTTTCGTCTGATAGATTGAAGATAACTCGATCATCGCCCGCCTCGAAATATATGAAAGGCGGTACATCCGCATCCACAAAAAGCTTTACCGACCCCAGTTCCGTCGTCCGAAAATGACCCTTTAGCTTCGACCCCAGCGCAGACCCGTTGGTTCGCAACTCAATCCTCGGAAGAGACTCCATTAGCTCCACGTCATGAATCGTCTCCCAAGCATACACATCACCGTACATTCCATGAATCTCCAGCCCCTCGTTCAGAAATGAAACCTCTGTGTCTTGGGCTGAGAAAAACATCAAAACCGCCACAAAAACAATCGTTGCCGTAAGTATCACTATAGGAACGGCCAACTTTTTGCCCGCTCCCTTGCGCAACCTTCCGTGTTGGTCAAATATGTCATAATCATATCTTTGGGACATCACGGTTAGCACCAACGAAGACGCCATCAGGAATATAAATGCCGGCATCATGCTTACTCTTACTCCAGCAGCCTGGAGAATCCCCATCAGGAGAAAAATTCCCCCGTTGGCATAGGAAAAAATACCCACCAGTCTGGCAATCTTTGCAACATCTAAATTGGCCTTTCTCTTTCTCCGCAAGATGCTGCCGCCGGAAATCAAAAAGTACATTTTACCGACGTGAACTGCCAGTCCCAAGACAATAAATACAACTCCGATAATTATATACAGCCACATGATGTCCTCCAAAACTCCGAGCAAAATCTCCCTTTTTCTATACTCTATTTTATGTCAGAAAACATCTCACTACAACCGTTGTATTTTTCCACAGCCGTATTTGGGCGCCGCACCAGGTGCCGAGCCAGTTAATTAATTTTCTGGATTGCATTTTGCTTTAAGCGCTTCGCGCCTTCTTTTGACCGTTTCATATAGCATCTTTTCTTCTTCCGTTTCAGGAACAAGCGGTTTAACCGGCCGCGGTCTGCCGTTTCTATCGAGAGCCACCATAGTAAAATAGGAAGATAATGCCCGTATCGGTTCGGAATCCGATTCCAGATCCTCCACGTCCACGGTTACGATCACTTCCATGGAGGTTCGCCCCACATAAGCAATAGTAGCGGTTAATGTAACCAGCGCCCCCACGAAAATAGGGTGATGAAACTGAAGCTCGTCAACCCGCGCAGTAACCACATTGCACCGCGCATATTTTCTTGCCACAGCTCCCGCCGCAGTATCCATCAATTTCATGATTTCGCCGCCATGCACATTTCCCGCAACATTTGCCTGACTGGGAAGCATAACCTGGCTCATGATCAACTTCGTTCTTTTCTCCATCTTACCACCTTCCTAAAGCGCAAAATCCTAAAGATCGTCCGTTGTCTTCTTTCTATATCCTTTCCCTCAATATTACCCTACACCGCTCCTCTTTACACGCAAAACTTGTATTTGGTGTCTGACACCAAAGGCAACAAGTTGTAAAAGGTGTCAGACACCAAATGCAGGACACCAAATGCAAAACAAAAAAACTTGCAGAAGGTGTCTGACACCTTTTGCAAGTTTCTAACTAAACCACTAGACTGCCGGCTGTCTTGAATTTGCATTAGCACTTTTCAAAACTTCCAGAGCGCCCCTTAACTTTACTCAATAAAAATAATTTTATC
>DGEG01000119.1 GCA_002385825.1 Firmicutes bacterium UBA3932
GCGGCATTCAACTCCCGCGGCCGTTTGATTTAGGCGACCAAAAATCAAAAGGGACAGTCCCTTTTGATTTTTGCTTTTTGATATGTGCCGTGGTATAATTAAAGACTATTGAGCAGTACCAAATTCAATATCAACTTGTAATTCAAAGTTTTATGATACAAATCGCGAGAGGGGTACGGACAGGATGGGCTTATTAGAGAAGATTTTTGGGGACATCAATACAAAAGAATTGAAGAAGATAGAAAAGATTGTAGACCAAATCGAGGCATACGATCAAGAGATGGCTGCAAAGTCCGACGAGGAACTGCAGGCCTTGACGGGTATTTTTAAAGAGAGGCTGGAACAGGGGGAAACGCTGGACGATCTGCTGCCGGAAGCTTTTGCCGCAGTGCGGGAAGCGGCCTGGCGGACCCTGGGCATGAAGCATTTCCGCGTGCAGCTGATAGGAGGCGTGGTGCTGCACCAGGGGCGGATCGCTGAGATGAAGACCGGTGAAGGAAAGACCTTGGTGGCTACCCTTCCGGCGTATCTTAATGCATTGGAAGGAAAAGGCGTCCATATAGTTACCGTCAACGATTATCTCGCCAAGAGAGACATGGAATGGATGGGCGCAATCTATGAATTTATGGGGTTGACGGTTGGCTGTGTAATCCACGGAGTGACCGGGGCCGATCGGAAAGCGGCTTATGAAGCCGATATTACCTATGGAACGAATAACGAGTTCGGCTTCGACTACCTCAGGGACAACATGGTTATCTACAAGGAGGACATGGTCCAACGGGAGTTGAACTACGCCATCATCGACGAGGTTGACAGCATACTGATAGATGAGGCCAGAACCCCTCTTATCATTTCCGGCCAGGGAGAAAAATCCACGGATCTGTACCGGATTGTAGACAAGTTCGTGGCTGGTTTTTCCGAGGGCTTTGATTTTACTAAGGACGAAAAGGAACGGACCGTTGCCCTGACCGAGCAGGGCATCACCAAATGCGAGAAATATTTTAAGGTGGAGAACTTTTCGGATCCGGAGAACATGGAGCTTCACCACCATGTAATCCAGGCGCTGAAAGCCCATAACCTGATGAGACGTGATGTGGACTACATCGTAAAAGACGGCGAAGTAGTCATCGTCGACGAATTCACCGGGCGGCTCATGTTCGGGCGCCGTTACAGCGACGGGTTGCATCAGGCCATTGAGGCAAAGGAAGGGCTGCTGGTCCAACAGGAGTCCAAAACTTTGGCCACCATTACCCTGCAAAATTACTTCAGAATGTACAAAAAGCTGGCGGGTATGACGGGTACCGCCAAGACGGAAGAAGACGAATTCCGTGAAATCTACAATATGGATGTAGTTGAAATCCCCACAAACAAGCCGGTCATAAGGATCGACATGGAGGATAGCATCTACAGCACCGAGAGGGGCAAGTTCACTGCCATTGTCAATGAAATCGAAAGGTGCCATAAGATGGGGCAGCCTGTTTTGGTGGGCACCATTTCCATAGAAAAGTCGGAACTGATCAGCGCAGCGTTGAAGCGCCGGGGCATAAAGCACAACGTGCTCAACGCGAAGCATCATGAGAGAGAGGCTGAAATAATAGCAGAAGCGGGCCGGTTGGGGGCTGTCACCATCGCCACCAACATGGCTGGCCGCGGAACGGACATTATCCTTGGCGGCAGGGACTGTACGCCGGAAGAGAGACAGAAAGTAGTGGAGCTGGGCGGACTTCGCGTCATCGGCACAGAGCGTCACGAATCGCGTCGTATAGACAACCAGCTTCGCGGGCGTTCCGGCCGCCAGGGAGACCCGGGTCAGACCCAGTTCTTCATTTCCCTGGAAGACGACTTGATGCGCAGGTTTGGAGGCGACCGAATTCAAGGGTTGGTAGGAAAACTGGGCATGGGAGAAGACGTTCCGCTGGAAGCGAGCATGCTGACCAAATCCATTGAAAACGCTCAGAAGCGAGTGGAGGGCAGGAACTTCTCCATTCGTAAATACGTGCTCCAATACGACGACGTAATGAACAAGCAGCGGGAGATCATTTACGGCGAGCGTCGCCGGGTGCTCTTCGGGGAGGATTTAAAGGACCATATCCTATCCATGGCGGAAGAAATCGTCAGCGAGCAGATCGATTTCTCTACGTCGGCATCCAAGTATGCGGAGGAATGGAATCTGGAAGAACTGGCCAAATCCCTGCGGAAGTATTTCGGCAAATTCCCCGATTACGATTATACGGATGATGATATACAGGATCTGACACCGGAAAAACTCCATGAAGATACTATGGTGCGGGTTCGCCAGATTTACGATGATAAAGAGCAGGAAATCGGAGCAGAACGGATGCGGGAACTGGAGCGCATGATCCTGCTCAGGGTAGTGGACAACAAGTGGATGGACCACATCGATGCCATGGACCAGCTGCGCCACGGCATCGGCTTGCGGGCTTTGGGCCAGCAGGATCCGGCAAGTGCTTATGCGGATGAAGGCTTCGAAATGTTCGAGATGATGATCAGGGCCATCAAGGAAGACACCGTCCGCTTCTGCTTCAACGTGACCATCCAGACCCAGACACAGCGCAAGCAGGTCATCGAAATCGGCGTTGCCAGAAAGGATGAATTTGAGGATTCGGATGATGTGGCGGAGGACAGCGGCCCGGCGGTTCAACGGATTCCCGCAGCGGCCAAGGTGCCTGAGCGTCCGGTGAAACAGGAAACGGTGCGGAAGCAGCCCACCGTGGGCAGAAATGACCCATGTCCCTGCGGCAGCGGAAAGAAATATAAGAAATGCTGCGGAGCAAACCGGTCCGACGAATAGAAAAGCATTGTAAAATTGCAAGTTGAATTTGGTGCCGGACATTTTTCAAGTTAAAACTTTGGAGCGTAGGGCTGCGCTCCTGCTCGGAAAAGCTACGCGCTGCGTGCCGTACGATCCAGACGGGCCGTCGTGTCCGATTAAAATATAAAGGTGGCAAACGAGATGTTTCTTTGCCGCCGCAAATCTGCTAAAAAGGATGTGAGAAGATGCTGGAACTTGAACCCATCAAGAACGAACTTGATGACGAGGCAGAAAAACTGAGAGAATTGGGTGAGTCCCTTTGACCTGGCCGGGTTGAAGGAGAATCTGAAAAAGATAACGGAACAGATGGAAGCCGAGGGCTTTTGGGATGACCATGAGCAGGCCCAGAAAATATTGAAAGAGAAAAAAAGTCTCGATACAAAGATAGACGAATATACGGCTTTGGCCGACGAATTCGAAGACATTAAGATCATGATTGCATTGGCGGAAGAAGAGGACGACAGGAGCCTGGTTCCCGAAATCGAAGAAGCTTACGCCGCTTACAAAAAAAAGTACGAAGAGCTGAGAATTAAAACGCTTTTAGACGGCGAGTACGATAAAAACAATGCGATCCTGTCCATTCACTCCGGCAGCGGCGGGCTTGATGCCCAGGATTGGGCGGAGATGCTTCTGCGCATGTATACTCGCTGGGCGGAGGATAAGGGATACAAAGTGGTGATATGGGATTTGCAGGACGACTCGGAAGGAGGCATCAAGAACGCCACCCTGCAGATTGAAGGAGAGAACGCATACGGTTATCTGAAGAATGAAAAGGGCGTGCATCGCATCGTCAGGATTTCGCCTTTCGATTCTTCCGGCCGTCGTCATACTTCCTTTGCGTCCGTGGACGTGATGCCGGAAATTGACGACGACATCGAGGTGGAAATCAACCCGGAGGATTTGCGCATCGACACCTACCGTTCAAGCGGAGCCGGCGGTCAGCATGTCAACAAGACGGATTCAGCCGTCCGCATTACCCACATACCTACCAACATCGTTGTGTCCTGTCAGAATGAGCGCTCTCAGCACCAGAACAAGGAAGTGGCCATGCGGATCTTAAAGGCCAAGCTATTGGAACTGGCACAGCAGGAGCATAAAGAAAAGATCGAAGAGTTAAAAGGCGACTACAGCCAGATCTCCTGGGGCAACCAGATCCGGTCTTACGTATTCCATCCTTACACCATGGTCAAAGACCACAGGACCAATGCAGAGGTGGGTAACGTCTATGCCGTTATGGACGGGAATTTGGACTATTTTATAAATGAAAAATTAAAGCAAAGAAACGGAAATTAAACTTTGGGAAAACAGAGTTTTCTTTTATGAGGTAACAGATGATAATAGAAAGACTTGCAAAAGAACTGGGGCTGAAAGTATCCTATGTCCGTGCCACAGTGGAACTCATCGATGAGGGGAATACCATCCCCTTTATCGCCAGGTATCGAAAGGAAGTCACCGGCGGCATGTCCGACGTGGTTTTGAGGGAACTGGAGGAACGGCTCACCTATTTTCGCAATTTAGAGGAGAGAAAACAAGAGGTCATCCGGCTGATTGAGGAGCAGGGAAAGCTGACGGAAGAGCTCCGGGAGGAGATCCTTTCTGCAGACGTTCTTCAGCGGGTGGAGGACCTTTACAAACCTTACAGACAGAAAAAGGCCACAAGAGCCTCCAAGGCGAGAGAAAAAGGTCTTGAGCCTTTGGCGGTAATAATCCGGCTCATGGAGCAAACGGAAGGAACGCCTCTTGAAGCGGCCATGCCCTTTGTGTGCCACGATCCTGAACTGATTGAAGCGGGAAAAGGCGCGGCTACGGCGGAAGAGGCTTTGGCAGGCGCGGCGGATATAGTGGCGGAAGGCATTGCAGAGGATGCGGACTTAATACAGGCGGTGCGGAAGAAAACCTTTGAAGAGGGGCAGCTGGTTTCCGAGGCGGCGGACCCGGAGGAAAGCACTGTTTACGATATGTATTACGATTACAGCGAAGCCCTTTCCAAAATACCCAACCATCGGGTTTTGGCCATCAACCGGGGTGAAAAAGAGAAGAAGCTTAAGGTTAAAGTCAAGGCTCCTGTTGAATCCATTCTCAATATGTTGAAAAAGCAGGTGATCCGTAACGAAAAAAGCATCTTTTTAGAGCTGATGGAAGCCACAGTAGAGGATGCTTATAAACGGCTCATGGCGCCTTCCATCGAGCGGGAACTTCGTAACCAGCTTACCGAACGGGCGGAAAAGGACGCGGTGAAGGTATTTGACAAAAATACGGAGAGCCTTCTCATGACCCCGCCGGTGAAGGGAGCCAGGGTATTGGCCATCGACCCGGGTTACAGGACGGGCTGCAAGGTGACGGTGCTGGACGAGACGGGCAAACTCTTGGCCTACACCACCATCTACCCCACAGAGCCCAAGCGGGATATCGCCGGCGCTACAAAAACCATATTGGCCCTGATTGAGAAATACAAAGCCAATGTAATCGCCATCGGAAACGGCACTGCATCCAGGGAAACGGAGATTTTTATCGCCGATCTGATTCGCCAATCCGGCATCAAAGACCTGCAATACACCATCGTAAACGAAGCGGGAGCTTCCATTTACTCTGCATCCAAGCTGGCGGCGGAAGAGTACCCTGATTTAGATGTAACCACCAAAGGGGCCATGTCCATAGGGCGACGGCTTCAGGATCCCTTGGCGGAGCTGGTAAAAATACCGCCGAGACATATCGGCGTGGGCCAATACCAACATGATATCAACCAGGGACTTCTGGATGAAGCTCTGACCAAAGTGGTGGAAGACTGTGTCAACCGGGTAGGAGTGGATCTGAATACGGCTTCTCCCTCGCTTTTGTCCTACATAGCGGGGATCAATTCCACCATAGCAAAGAATATCGTAGCTTACCGGGAGGAAAAGGGCAGGTTCCGCGACCGGTCGGAGTTGAAGCAGGTGCCCCGTTTGGGCGAGAAGACCTTTAAGCAATGTGCGGGATTTATGAGAATCAGCGACGGAAGTAATCCCTTTGACGCTACCGCAGTGCATCCCGAATCTTACCAGGCCGCCGAGCTGATGCTGGAGAAATTAAACATAGATAAAAGTGAGATTGCCAAAGGCGGCGCCAAGCAAATCGAACAAAAGATTGCCGAAACCTATGGAAGCCTGGACAAGTTGGCTGAAGTTCTGGATATAGGTAAAATGACCCTGGCGGATATCGTCAGCGAAATCAAGAAGCCGGCCAGAGACCCGAGAGAGGGCATGCCTCCCGTGGTTTTCCGCAGCGATGTGCTCTCCATTGAAGACCTGAAGCCGGATATGGAACTGACGGGCACCGTTCGCAACGTGGTGGATTTCGGGGCTTTCGTGGATATCGGCGTGAAAGTTGACGGACTGGTTCATATTTCACAGCTGAGCCACAAATTCGTAAAAAATCCAATGGATGTAGTCAGCGTCGGAGATACGGTAAAGGTGAAAGTTCTTTCCGTGGATCCGGAAAAGCAGAGAGTGTCTTTGACCATGAAGCTGTAGCTACGGGTGGACAGACCTTGCGGGTCACCAGCTATATGCTACTTTTGCGTTACAGGAGTAATTATGAGCAAGATAACAACGATTCTTTTCGATTTTGACGGAACCATAATGAATACCAACGAGGTAGTGATCAAGTCCTGGCAGCACACTTTCCGCACAGTGGAAGGTAAGGAGCGGCCGGTTGAATCCATTGTCAGCACATTCGGAGAACCTCTCGTCAAGACCATGGCCCGGCTCCTTCCTCAGGTATCCGTGGAGGAGGGCGTGCGAATATATCGGAGTTTTTTGCTTGAGCACTACGATGAAATGATTCATCCCTTTCCGGGAATGGTGGATCTCATATGCAAACTGAAGGAGCGGGGATACAAGACCGGACTGGTGACATCCAGGGTGGGCGATACGGCTGTCCAGGGGCTGGAACAGTTCGGGCTTTTGCCCCATATGGATTGTCTGGTAACCTGCGAGGATACGGATAAGCATAAGCCCGATCCGGAACCCATAAGGATCGCTTTGAGAAAACTTGGCTCCGAGCCGGCGGAATCCATCATGCTGGGCGACACCATGTACGACATACTCTGCGCAAGAAACGCCGGTGTCCGATCCGTACTTGTGGGCTGGCAGATGGCAGTCAGTGAGGAAGAAATAAAGGGGCCCAACGGACCGGATTACATAATAAAAAAACCGGAAGACCTTTTTGATATTCTTACATAGATACTCTTGCAACAGGCACTCTTACATAAGAAAGGAGCCGGCAATGCTCAGACTCTACTACGGAAGGGAAAGCGTAGATAAAGAACGGGCGATGTTTGAGAAAATCGCCGGGACGCTCCGGTGTGTTGGAATGGAAGGCGCTCCGTCCCGGATCGTTCTCATAGTGCCGGATCAATACACCCTGCAGGCTGAGCGGAATGCGATCTACCATTTAAAGGTGAAGGGGCTCATGGACCTGGAGGTGCTCTCCTTTTCCCGTTTGGCAGCAAGAGTTCTGGGAGAGACGGGTGGCAGCAGGCGAGTTCCCATCGACAAGCACGGGCGCCATATGCTGTTGGCAAAGATAATGAGGGACCAGGAGGAAAACCTTTTGGTCTTTCGGGGCATGGGCAGATCCCATTCCTTTATCGACATGGCAAACGACCTCATCTCCGAGATGAAGCAGCACAATAGTTCGCCGGAGGAGCTGAGGGAAATCATAGACGAGATAGACGAAAACAGCCTGTTGAGCCGCAAGCTCAAAGACATCGCACTCATTTTCGAAAAATATGAAGAGCAAATCGAAGACAAATATATCGATACGGAAGACCATCTAAATCTCTTCATTTCTAAAATTGGCCAGTCTTTTCTTGTGAAAAACGCGGAATTCTGGATATTCGGGTTCGATTCCTTTACACCCAAATCCATAAATATTATCAGGGAACTGGCTCTTCACAGTCATGGCGTCAACATGGTGCTTACCTGCGACGACGCGCCGGAGGACGAAGAACTGTTTCGTCTGACCAAAGACATGATGTGGAGACTCGAAAGGGCCGTCGGCCCTGAACTTACGCAAAAAGAGCGGCTGGAGAGACCCGATGCACCGCGAAAGCTCGCCATTGGTCATTTGGAGAAACAGCTCTTTGCCTATCCTTACAAACCTTTTACCGGAGGCGAAGATACTTTGCATTTCTGCAGGGCCGCCAATTTCTACGGTGAAGCGGAAACCGCAGCCGCTTTCATATGCTCCTTGGTCCGTGACCGGGGACTGCGTTTTCGGGATATTGCGGTTATCTGCAACGACATGGAGGAGCGTGGCTCCATTATAAAGAGGGTTTTCGAAGAATACGGCATCAGCTTTTTCCAGGATCAGAAGCGCCGTGTTCTGCATAATCCGGCGATTGTTTTCATTTCCTCCCTGCTGGATGTCCTGCAGTCGGGCTGGGTTTACGAGGATGTGTTCCGTTTGGTGAAAACGGGTTTTTGTCCCATCTGCGAGGAGGATGGGGAAGAACTGGAGAACTACGCCATCCGTTACCGGTTAAGAGGCAACCGCTGGAAGAAGGACCTGGTGTACGGGAAGAAAGAATACGAAGAGGAAGAGTTTGCCAAGCTCAATGAATGCCGCAAAGCGCTGGCGGAATTCATAGGAGCCTGTGAGGAAAAGATGGCTGCTGCCGGCACAGTCAGGGAAAAGACCGTTGCCCTGAAAGAATTTTTAACCGATGAGGCGGCTCTGGAAAACAGGCTTGAAGCCCTTTGTGTGGAGTTGGAAAAAGAGGGCGAGCTTGAAGCTGCCATGGAAGTGCAGCAGATTTGGGAAAGCGTTCTGGGGCTTTTCGATCAGCTGACGGAGCTGATCGGGGATGAGTCCATTAGCATCGAAGACTATTCTTCCATGCTTCAGGCCGGGTTTGATTCCATAGAGCTGGGGTTGATCCCCACTACCATAGACCAAGTGGTGGTAGGTACGATGCAGAGGACCAGGGTGGGGCAGATTAAAGCCCTGGTTGTGCTGGGAGCAAACGACGGTGTCCTGCCTGCGGCGGCCCCGGCGGATGACCTGCTCAATCAGGACGAAAGGGCGCTGTTGCTGCAGAGAGACATTCTGATCTGCAAGGACGATGATCTTCGCAGTATGGAGGAAAGGTTGGCAATTTACAAACAGCTGTCCAGACCTCAAGAGTATTTGTGGATCGGATATTCAGCCGCGGACATGGAGGGGAAGGAGCTGCGGCCTTCCGTTCTGCTGGATAAGCTGCGCAAGCTGTTTCCGGATGTTCCCCTGGAAAAGGATCTGCGCAACCGGGAGGGCCCAATGGCGCTGATTGACAGCTCCGAAAGCAGCTTGAAGTATCTTTCGGAAGCCCTGCGAAAGGCAGGCAGAGGAGAGGAAGAGCTTGATCCCCTGTGGAAAGCTGCCTTCAATTGGTACAGGGAAAGGAACGACAAGGGGCTTGACTTGGTAATGCAAGGGCTGCGCTTTACAAATAGAATAGAGCGGTTGGAGAGTTCCATTGTGGAGAAGCTTTTCGGCGCGCAGAGCGAACCCGGAGGAAAAACCGCGCGAGAAGGGAAAAAAACACGTGAACTTCGGCTCAGCCCGTCGCGCCTGGAGAAGTTTGCCCGGTGCCCCTTTGCCCACTTTGTACACTACGGATTAGCTCCTAAGGAGCGACGAATATTTGAGGTGTCGGGCCGTGAAGTGGGCGACGTATATCATCGTTGCCTCATGTTGTTTGCCGAGAGCCTGACGGTGAGGGGCATGGAACTGACCCATGAGGATTCGCCGTGGATGAAGATAACCAGGGAAGAATGTTCCGACAGGATAACGAAATTGATGGAAGAAGTGGCTGAGGAATACAAGGAGGGCATGCTGGAGTCGGGTGAAGAAGAACGATACAGGGCGGCAAGAATGCAGGAAGTCTGCCAACGGGCGGCCTGGGCTTTGGTGGAACATGTGAGGCAAGGCCGGATCAGTGAAATGTATTTTGAAGAGGCCTTCGGCAGCGGAAGCGGGAAACGCTTTCCGCCTATTCGCGTTGCCGCGGCAAACAGGGAACTTCTCATAGAAGGAAAAATTGACCGCATTGACGTGCTTCCCGACGGCTATGTGAAAGTGATTGATTACAAGTCCGGTAAGGAAAAATTCGATATCAGAGAGGCTTTGGGCGGTTGGAGGCTGCAGCTGATGCTTTATTTAAAGGCGGTAACGGAAGGGTTGCAAGGGCAGAACCGGTCCGCAAAACCTGCCGGCGTCTTTTACTTTGAGATTGCCGATCCGGTGATCGATGCCACCGAGTACGACGAGGAGACGCTTAAGAGCAAGCTGGAAGAGGAAATGAAACGCCGATTCCGGTTGGATGGCGTTGTGTTGGACGATCCTGCCGTAATCGAAAGCATTGCTGGTGAGTTCAGCGGTTATTCCGATATTTTACCGGTGCGCAAAAACAAGGACGGCACCGTGGCGGGAACTGCGGAGGGTAAGGTGCTCACGGAAGAAGAATTTCGAAATTTCATGGCTTCTATGGATGAGCTCATCACGGAGTTGTGCGGCAAACTGGCTTCGGGCGTAATCCATCTTCGCCCGAAAAAGACCAAGTATGAAACGGCCTGTACATACTGCGATTATAAAAGTATCTGCAATTTTGAATTATCCTTTGACGGCTGCTCATATGATGTGGTAAAATAGTTCTCGCTGAACTTGGTCAGGAAAAGTAAACGAGTCGGAATAAATCTCGCTGCTTTTAACAAGCAAAGTAAACAATAGGCAATGTTATGCTACTGTGGCTCAGTTGGTAGAGCAGCTGATTCGTAATCAGCAGGTCGCCGGTTCGAGTCCGGCCAGTAGCTCCAAATACCCTCTTGTAGAGGGTATTTTTATTGGACGGATGGTGGAAAAAGATGGATCCTTCGCAAGTGGCTTCAGTTAACGCCCTCACACACAATTACGAGCTTTTCAGGGAATTCTATAAATATAGAATTAAAATGCTGGAAGGATGCAAATTTAACAGAGGACACAAGATATTGGCGGATTGGGAAGATAAGGGATTAGTCAAGGCGGTGGTGACCCAGAATATAGACGGCTTTCACGAAGATGCAGGCAGCAGAAAAGTCTATGAGCTTCACGGAGCCATAAACGCCATAAGGTGCCGTGCCTGCGGAAAGGATCATTCTGTCGAGGACTTCGTCAACGATAAGCAGTGCGAATGGTGCGGAGGTAACTTAAGGCCGGGAGTTGTGCTGTTCGGAGAGGGCTTGCCAACAGATGTATGGAATGAAGCATATGAGGAAATCTTAAAATCCGATCTCCTCCTGGTCATTGGCACAAGCCTTAATGTGAGTCCCGTTAACAGTCTGCCTGCTGTAGCTAAGGGAAGAAGAGTTTTGATAAATGCGGAAAAGACTCTAATGGATAACTTGTTTGACCTGGTTATAAATGCAAGGGCGGGCATGGTTCTTGAGGAAGTAAATAAAGTGTTGAGAGAGACTCGCTAACATGCGAGTCTCTCGTTTTAATCACATACGGTTCTGGGCTTCGATTTTGTCACCTGGCTTCACCATGCCGCCGCTCTGCACTCCTTGCATGGCATTTTGAGCTTCCACCTTGTCTCCTGGTTTTACCATTCCGCCTGCTTGCATCCCTCCTGACTGCATTCCCGTCGCCTGTCCTTGAGCGCCTTGGCTTATGGCGTTTTGCGCTTTAGTGATTTCTTCCTGGCTTAGTAGTCCTTGTCTGTTTTGCGTCATAGTCAACTCTCCTTTAGTTTTTTTCTTAGTTTCTGCCGGAGATGGTTATTTATTCACAAAAAATATCAAAAGGGACAGTCCCTTTTGATATTCGGCTAAAACCATTGCTGTTTCTATTGTGAAGGGTGCTGGCAAGTGATAAAATACAAGAAGGCAAAATTTTCAAAAATCAAAAGGGGCTGTCCCTTTTGATATTTACGAAAGGAGAAAGGTGAAAATGAAAGCTGTAATTGACAGGGATGGTTGCACAGGTTGCAGTTTGTGCGCTGAAATATGCCCCGAAGTCTTCCGGATGGCGGATGACGGTTTGGCGGAGGTGCACGGTGAAGTAACGGAGGAGAACTACGATTCCGCCAAGGAAGCTGAAGAAAGCTGCCCCGTGTCGGTCATAACCATCGAAGAGGATTAATAAAAATTATGGATAGGCAAAGGTTGATGAAATACTTGGACGATAATCAGGAGCGCATGATTGATGACCTCTATGATTTCGTCCGCATCCCCAGCGTTTCCGACGATTTCGTCCAAGTGAGAAGAGCTCTCGATTTTGCGCTGGAATTGGGGAGAAAGCTGGGATTCAAGGCCGAGCCTGTTCTTGGCGGCCAGGTGGGAGTCATCGAAGAAGGGGAAGGTCCGGAAACGTTGGGGATCCTTTCCCACGTGGACGTTGTTCCTCCCGGAGATCTAACCATTTGGAAAACTCCGCCTTTTGAGCCGACCATCCAAAACGATGCCCTGTACGGCAGAGGGACTCTGGACGATAAAGGCGCCATCATCGCCAGCCTTTATGCCATGAAGGCGGTGAAGGAGCTGGGGATTCCTTTTAAGAAGAAGGTGCAGCTGATCTTGGGGACCCAGGAAGAGGTAGAGTGGACCGACATGCAGGCCTATGTGCAAAACTTCCCCCTGCCCGACTACGGCTTTACTCCGGATGGAGAATTCCCCATATGCAACATCGAAAAAGGCGTCATGGATGTGGAGATGCTCTTCCCCATAGACGAAAATCCGGGAGAGGGATTGTTTCTGACGGCCATTGACGGAGGTACGGCTACCAACACGGTTCCGGGGCAATGCACGGCAAAGTTGGTAAAGCGAGCAAAAAGGTCAGACGGGTCTTTCGAAGAGGAAGAAAAGGTCTTGACGGCTGCGGGAACCGCGGCCCATTCCTGCCAGCCTGAGAAGGGAGACAATGCCATTATCCGGCTCTGCCGGATGCTCGATGATATGGATCTGTCCGGGAACAAACAAGTCGAAGTCGTAAGGCTGCTCCTGGAACGGTTTGAGGACATCTACTGCAGCGGAATCGACATGTACAGCGAAAGCGAGTATTACAACGGGGAATACATCCATCGCAATACCATGTCGGTGACCATCATCGCCACCGAGCAGGACCGGATCAGGGTAAATGTCAATATCCGATTTGCATACGGGGCAAAAGAAGAGGATTTTCTTTCCGCCATTGAAAAGGTCATTAGCCCGATTGGAGGAAGAATCGGTCGGCACACCAGCCTGCCGGCTGTTTACATCAGCAAAGACAAGCCTTTCTTAAAGGTGCTGGCAAAGGCATATGAAGAGGTCAGCGGCCTTACTAACGAGTTCACACTGGCTTACGGAGGATCCTATGCCAAGGCTATGAAAAATGTTGTATCATGGGGGCCTATTTTCCCCGGCGAAGAAGATACCTGCCACGAGGAGAACGAATACATATCCATTAATAGCTTTATGCTCAATGCAAAGATCTTTGCGGCGGCAATAGCGGACCTGGTACTATCTGAAGACAGTTTTAAATAATCCATTATTTTATTTAGCGTGGAAAGGTGGGATATTTTATGGAGGGTACATACGGAATTATTAGTCTTATTCCGATTATTGTCATCGTCGTACTGGCCCTGATCACAAAGCAGACCTTCATCTCCATTTTTGTGGGTGTTGTGGTGGGTTTTGTGATCCTGGCCGGCGGGAATCCGTTGGAGACCTTCAACTTGTTTCTTGACGGGCTGTACCAGGTATTGATGGATGAAACCACGGTTTGGGTGCTGCTGCTCTGCGCACTGTTCGGAAGCCTTATCGCCTTGATGCAGGATTCCGGCGGAGTTCTGGGCTTTGCCAACCTGACGCAAAGGTTTATCAAGGGCAGGAAAGCATCCGTGATAGGTGCATGGATTCTTGGAATCATTGTTTTCGTAGACGATTATCTCAATTGCCTGGCTGTAGGTGCGGCCACCAGGCCAATCACGGACAAATACAGAGTATCCAGAGAGATGCTGGCTTACATCGTTAACTCTACAGGAGTTACCGTTTGCGCCATCATACCCTTCTCTACTTGGGGCGCATTCATGTCCGGTCAGATGGAAGCGGCGGGAATGACGGGTGAAATGTCCGCATTTGCAGCTTATACGGCGACGGCTCCTTTCGTACTGTACGGCTGGCTGGCTGTCATTCTGGTGCCGTTTTTCGCAACGGGAATCCTTCCGTTGTTCGGGCCGATGAAAGAAGCTGAGCGGCGTACCCTGGAAACGGGTCAGGTGCTGTCCGACGTTTCCTTAGCTGCCCTTATTGAGCTTCCTGAGGAAGAAAAAGCATTTGAGGGCAAGAAGTGCAGAGCCATCAACTTTATCGCTCCAATTATCGTAGTGGCTATATTGACAATAACGACGGAAGACATTGTCATTGCTCTCTTTGCCGCTATCTTGCTCTGTTTTGTTATGTATCTGCCTCAGAGGCTGCTGAGCTTCAACAAGTTCTTCGACAGCTTGATCAAAGGCATGGTGGATATGTTCCCCGTTTTGATCCTCATCATTATGGCATATACACTGATGGTGGTTAATGACGGACTGGGTCTGACGGATTTCGTCATCCAGGGAGCATTGAAAGCATTGAATCCGGCCCTGCTTCCGGTGACTATCTTCGTTGTAATTTCACTACTATCCTTTGGATCAGGCAGTTTCTGGGGGCTGGCAGCCATCTCCTTCCCGATTATTGCTCCTCTGGCAGATGCGCTGGGCGCGAATCCTTTCCTTTGCGCCGGAGCGCTGGTTTCTGCCGTTTGCGCCGGCGGGCACATCTGCATCTACAGCGATACAGTAATCCTGACTTCCGCTTCGACGCAAGTTACGCCGGCGGAGTATTTCCGGACTTCGCTGCCTTTCATACTGGTGGCTTATGTGATTTCCATTATCGGATTCCTGGTCCTGGGATTTATTATGTAGCGATGAGTCAGATCAGTAAGACAGGCTGTCCAATGCAGGGCAGCCTGTTTTTTAACGGGTTGCCGGTATGGCATTAAAAAGCGCCCGCCGGATGGCAGGCGCAGGAAATACTATTTGAAGCAGGTACCGGAGGTCGTACGCTGTTTAATATATAGTATGCGAAAATGGTCCATCGGTGACAAATATGTAGATAAGTTTTTTCTTTTAAGGGTACGACAGAGGCTTGGAAGAAAAAGCCAGGCATTTTGCCCGGCAGGTGATTGGATTGTTTAAAGAGTAGAGCTATTTAATTGGGATTACAAAATGATAAAAAAGCTAACGAATCCAATGAATTTTCACTTTCTCATGTTGTTCAACTACATCAAATTCATGGTGGTCTGCAGTTAGTAATTGTGCATTTCTAACGATGGCTTCACCCAATGCAATTGAATCGGCCACGGATATTTTGTACAAAGATTTTAGTCTCGCCGCTTCATAAAAGATATCATCAGAAAAATGTTCCGTAATTATAATTGGCAGTTTTTTTATGAGATTATGAGTTTGTTCTGCATTTTCCTTCCCGGATGATTTGTAAATTCCGTAATAGATTTCATATATGTTTATTTTATTCATATATATTTCAGCTGTTCCGTTGAAAGCTTCTCTTAGTATTCTTTCTACATCATCCGCTCCCGGTTCGTCATTGAATAAAGCAATTAATGCGCAAGCATCCAAAACATAAATATTGTTCATTTCTCCAGTTCCTTGTCATGCTTTTTCTGTTCAAAATAATCTTTTGTAGAAAATTCATTGTCTTTCAAAAATCCTCTGGCTTCGCTTATTGGATCTTTCGCTGTTTTTTTCGCAGCCTGTTCTTTCAAAAGGTAATTGGAAACGGCTTCTCGTATAAGTTCGGCCATAGGTTTTCCTTTCCTATTTGCCATCTCAATTAACATTTCCTTTTCTGATTCGCCTAAATATATCTGGGTTCTTTTCATGTTGTACACCCTCTTCTCATAGCAAGATATATGATGTATACATCTATAATAACATACATCGATGTATATATCAAACAATATAATGATAAGTTTACGAATTTCTCTTCAACTTCCGGAATCAAAACATCTTAAAGAGACGGAAACCGGTGCTTTTTCTTTGTAAAGAAGTAACTGATCGGGACGGCGTAGAGGAAAACCGCATACGGAAGGGCTTCCGGCCCTACCCCCATAAATCCCAGCGGAACGGATGAGGCGATTGCCCAAGGCACCAGGCCTGACAGGACAATGGTGGAGTTTCCGATATCGACAGCCAGTTCATGTGCGGTTCCTCCTTGATTTTTATAAGGTTGATTTAGGATAGCTGCGCTCATGGTGGTGGCGATGGTCTGATTGCAAAAAACCGCGCAAAACAGCAGCCCGGCCAGAGCCGTTACGGGGAAACGCCCGGCTTTTTCCATGGCGCTTTCCAATTTGCACTGCAGTTCGCGGATCATACCGGTTCCCTGGAAGATGTCGGAATAGGTACAGGAAATCATCACGATAAGGTTGATCTCCAACATGGAGATAAGACCTCCTCCGTTGAGCATGGAACCGAAGGAGCTGTCAACGGCATGATAGCCCAGTATGCAAATCCGAATAAACTCCGGAAAGGATGTTCCTTGAAGGGAAATACAGGCTATGCCGGAGCTGATGATACTCAGCCCCATGGCAATTTTCACATCCACCTTGAGAAGGGGAAGCACCAGCATCAGTAACGCCGGCACGACTAACCAAAAGGATATATTAAAATCGCTTTTTATTTGATCGAAGATGGCTGGATCCACGTTGGCAATGGGGTTGCGGAAAGACAGGAAAGTGTATATGACAACGCAGATTCCGGCGGGAAGCCAGCCGGTTCGCAGTAATTTGTACATGTTTTCCCGGGCGTCAGTATATGTTACCGCCGCAGTGAGGATCATGCTCGAAGAGGCTGGGGAGCAGCGGTCGCCGAAGTAAATGCCCGACATGATGACGCCTGCGGCAACAATTTCATTTACGCTGCCGGAGCGGGCAAGGGCCATGAATATAACCCCCAAAGTAGCGGCAACACCGAAGGAGGTTCCGATGGCATAGGAAAGGAGGCAGGTGAGCAGGAAAGTGATCAAGAGGAACAGGCTCGGGGTGATTATTTTTATGCCGTAATATACAAAGAACATAATGGTTCCGCCGGCTCGCCAGGAGGCGGTCAGAATACCTATGATAAAGAGAATCAGGGCAACGATAAGGGAGTCTTTGATGCCTTTTTTTGTGAAACGCAGCAGGTCTGCCGGTTTGTTCCCGCGCCGAAGGGCTACGGCAACAAAGCAGACATATCCGACGAGAAGGGCTGCCACCATTGTTACGTCGGTCAAAAGGCACCAAAGCATTGAAGCGGTAAAAATGATAAAAGCGATCAGCAGATCCATTTTGTCTCCTTGGGTTACACCTAAGAATCTCACCGACTCATTATATAACATTTTTGATCGAATACCCACAACAATTCTACATTGCCTTAAAAGAGGAATTTCTTGCAATGAAAATCAGATTATAATAATATGGTCTAAGCAATGAAAAGGGCGAAGGAACAAGGATTATGGATTATGCGAAAGAATCATTGAGGCTGCACCAGGAATGGAAGGGAAAGATCCAAGTGGTTTCCACCGTGCCGGTGATGACCAAAGAGGACCTGTCTCTGGCATATACGCCGGGCGTGGCGCAGCCTTGCCTGGAAATCAAGGAAAATATCAATAAAAGCTACGAACTTACCCGCAGGTGGAACATGTGCCTCGTGGTTACCGACGGAACAGCGGTATTGGGATTGGGTGATATAGGTCCGGAGGCAGCCATGCCTGTAATGGAGGGAAAGTGCGTGCTGTTTAAATCCTTCGGGGATGTTGATGCTTTTCCTCTTTGTATAAAGAGCAAAGATGTGGACGAGATCGTCAACACCATCTATCTCATTTCGGGGAGTTTTGGCGGCATCAACCTGGAAGATATCTCCGCGCCGAGATGTTTTGAAATAGAACGAAAGCTTAAAGAAAGATGCGATATCCCCATTTTTCATGATGACCAGCATGGAACGGCGGTAGTCACCCTGGCGGGGCTCATAAACGCTCTGAAGATAGTGGGAAAGAATAAAGAACAGGTGCGAATCGTAATAAACGGTTCCGGTGCGGCGGGCATATCCGTTACGAAATTGCTGTTAGCCGACGGGTTCCGTCATATCGTTCTATGCGATCGGAACGGGATGATTCATGAAGGGCGGAAAGAAGGAATGAATTTCGTTAAGGAAGAAGTTGCCCGCTTGACAAATCGTGAAAAAAGGCAGGGAACTTTGCGGGATGCATTGGTTGGGGCGGATGTATTTATCGGCGTATCAGCGCCGGGCATCTTGACGGCAGAAATGGTAGCTTCCATGGCGGAAGATGCGGTTGTATTTGCATGTGCCAACCCCATTCCGGAGATTTATCCCGACGAAGCAAAGGCGGGAGGCGCGAAAGTCATTGCTACGGGTAGAAGCGACTACCCGAACCAGATCAATAACGTGCTTGCTTTTCCCGGGATCTTTCGGGGAGCTTTCGATGTTCGCGCAAGGGATATCAACGACCACATGAAAATTGCAGCCGCATACGCTCTGGCGGGATTGATTGCGGAGGATGAACTGGCTCCGGAATATATTATACCCAAGGCCTTTGATCCGAGGGTAGGCAAGGTTGTGGCCGAAGCTGTGGCGATAGCTGCGAAAAAAACCGGAGTTGCACGGGTATAGCCACCAAAGTGGGGAGCAGGAGACGGGGATCGCCGTTTAATGGATATATGGACCGGAGATTTGGTACATATATAAATGGTATAAATGGAGGATTTATCATGTTACTGGAAGGAAAGTCGGTGGCGGAGAAAATAAAGAAAGATATCATGACCGCGGTAAAGGCGCGAAAAGATGCGGGGCTAAGCATCCCAAAAGTCGCACTTCTGCGTGTGGGCGAGAACCCGGAGGATGTGGCTTATGAAAGGAAAATAATTAAAAACTGCCAGTCCGTCGGTATAGATTCGGATGTTATAGCATTGGATCAAAAGGTTTCAATGGCGGAGTTTATGAAGGTCCTGGAGGAATTGAACCGGGCATCGGAAGTGCATGGGATTATGATATTCAGACCCCTGACGTCGCAACTGGATGTCAACCGGATAAGCGAGGCCATCTGTCCGGAAAAGGATATAGATTGCATGGGCTTGATAAATATGGCCAAGGTATTTGCCGGAGATAGAAGCGCTATGGAGCCATGCACGGCAGAAGCTGTAGTGGAGATATTGAAGCATTACTACGGGGACTTGAGCGGGAAAAATGCTGTTATTGTAAACAGGAGTCTTGTACTGGGGAAACCTCTGGCCATGCTCCTTTTGGGGGAAAATGCAACAGTGACCCTCTGCCATTCCCGCACGCAGGATCTGGCAAGGCTGACTTCCCAGGCGGACATAGTGATCACAGGAATCGGGAAAGGAAAGTTCTTTGGGCCTGAGTATTTCTCTGAAAAAAGCATCGTGTTGGACGCCGGGATAAACTTCGTAGATGGTAAGCTTTGCGGAGACGTGGACTTTGAGCCGGTTTCAAAGAAAGTGCAATCCCTTACCCCCGTTCCGGGAGGAGTGGGCACCGTCACTTCCATGCTGCTGTTGCGCAATGTCATAAAAGGCATGCGCTTGCAGGAGGAAATATTCGGAGCGTAGGGTTGCTCTCCCGCTCGAAGAAGCTACGCGCTGCGTGCCGTACGATCAAGACGGCCCGTCCTGCCCGGTTGGCACTTGCTTGTACTCGCCGGAGCGCAACCCTACGCTCCAAAACGTGATTAAATAGTTGTAAAAAGTGCCAGACACCAAATACAACAGGGACGGTTCTTTTGATCAAAAAATCAAAAAGGACCGTCCCTAATGATTTCTATTAAGCATGAATCCCGGGCTCCCGTCATAAAAATGATAAGTAAGGGAGGCGGTCAATTTGGATAATATCTTGTCTTTTATCAAGCCTGAGCTGTTCATTCTGGTAATTTTTCTTTATTGTGTAGGACTGTTTCTGAAATTATATAAAGGTTTCAAAAGAGATTGGATGATTCCATATATACTGCTGGGAGTCAGTTTTTTGATGACACTGGCCTATGTCAGCATTTTTATGGGCGAAGGATTCTCACCGCCGGTAATCGTTGCGGTCATTATTCAGTCCGTATTGATTGCAGCGGTAACGGTCTTCGGAAACGAGCTTATCCAGCAGGTTCTTAAAAGGAATAACTATTGAATGAGGTGAAAAAGTGGATCTGGGAATAATTACAGAAGGTCAGTTGAATTTAATAAAAGAAATCCGCAAGTTCTGGGAACAACAGGTCATGTGGATGCGATTTTACATTCAAAGCGCCGTGAGGGAAGATCCTGATCTACAGGCAGTTCTCAACAGGCTGTTCGTAAACTCTCGAGACTTCTATTATTTGCTCCTCGTATTTTTTGGCAGGTCGGCGGCGGAAAGGTTCGCCAGCTTTATAACGGCCCACATGTCACGGATTGTAAGCCTCATCGATGCTCTAAAAGCCAATGATCAAGAAACGGTGAACCGATTGACGGTGGAGTTGAACGAAAATGCCAATGAGTGGGCAGCGTTTCTTGCTCAGATGAACCCTTATTGGGAGGAAATGCAATGGAGACAGCTGTTGCAGAGTTTTGTGGGCCAGACCATCAACGAGGTGGTTGCCATAATGGCAGGAGAATATGAAGAAGGAATTCGGATCTTTGATAACATCGAAAATATCGCCTACGATATTGCCGATTCCCTGGCCAAAGGCATCATCTTCAGCTTTATTCCGTAAAACAAAAGAATCCCTGAATTGCAATAACAAGT
>DGEG01000170.1 GCA_002385825.1 Firmicutes bacterium UBA3932
AACTTGTTATTGCAATTCAGGAAACAATGTTACAAGACAAGGGGATTCGGATATGGACGTCATAAAAAAAGCGGGTATTATAGGGGGCGCTGTGGTAGGAGGCATCATCGGCGGTACTGTCTCCATAATAGGGCATGTGGCAAAGAATAAATTTGTGGATGAACTTGGTGAAAGCATAGTCGACTCCACCATTCTTACAGGCACCATCGCCGGGCAGATTGCCAGCGGAGCCGCCGATATGATCAAGGGCAGCATACAAAAAGAACCGGAATGCATCGACGATGGAAAGAAAGATCTTAAAGCCGGCGGAAGAAAAATCATTAATAACTATGTCACCAATGCTAAATTAATCGTCAACAACAGCGGCGACATCGTCAAAGGAGTTAAAGACAGAGACATAAAGAGGGTTCTCAACGGCGCTAAAACCCTCGGTAAGATGGCTGCAATCGGGGCCATTACCGTTGGCGCAATAAAAATCGAGCCCGACAAGGAAAAGGGTAAAGATAAGGACAAAGACGAATTCAGCCCTGAGTAAATACCTCGGCGGGACTGCTGAGTTTCCTGACCCCGAACATGGAGTGCAGCACTTCCCAGTTCTCAGGAAAATAATCCATCAGATTCCAATAGCTTACTCCTGCCAAACCATACTCGGCAACGAGATTCAGCTTGGCTCGTATGCTCGCCTCGTTTTCAAACCATACCTCGTGCTCCCTGCCCAACTCGTCAAAATATCGATAAAAGGGCGTTTGCGCCACTTCATCAAATTGTATCTGGGCTCCAACTCGGGCCGCTCTCTCTACAGCCTCCGTGTTGGAGATTTTTTCTGCCATGGACTGGCCTTCAACAAAAGGCAAAGTCCAATCGTAACCATAATTGGGGATTCCCATAAGGATTTTCGAAGGCGGAATCTGCGTCACCCCGAAATCCAATACCCTTCTCACCAGATTTACAGGAGCCACGGCCATGGGCGGTCCGAACATATACCCCCATTCATAGGTCATGAGAAGTGAGAGATTGGCCGCCTCACCCAACAGAGCGTAATCGTGACCTTCATAGAGAAGCCCAGGTTGCTCCGCATAGGTCTTAGGAGCTATGGCCACGGCCACCATATACCCCTCCGGATTCAGACGCTGCCTTGTCTGTTCTACGAAGGATGCGTATGCTTCCCGGTCTTCGGCAAAAAGGAATTCAAAATCGAAGTCGACACCCCCCAGCCCTTTGGTCCGGATATTATTGAGGATATTTTCCACCAACCGGTTCCTCGCTTCCGGATTGTTTAATACGGTGCTTGCCAGCTGGCTGTCGAAAGTTCCCGCTTCATTCATAGCAGCAAGCACCATAAGCGGCACCACGCCATTGGCTCTTGCGGCTTCAATCAGCGATTCCTCATCAAGCTGGATCAATTCCCCTTCTGCCGTAATACCATATGTAAATAGCGACAGCATTGAAAGATGAGGCAGTGTGGCCTGAAGTACTGCCGTATCGACAAAGGGATACATGTAACCGTTGACCAATATATCCATTCATACGCCTCCCTTTATGAAATATATGTATTTAAGGGAGGTTTATGCCAATTGAGTTTTCATACTCCTAATATATTATGTTTTCTTTTGTTAAGCTTCTCTTTCAAGGCTTTCAAGGCCCTGCGATGTCGAGATACCACCGTGTTATAATTTGACCTCGTCAACTTTGCCACGTCCCGTAAGGGCTGTTCATAAAAATAGTGAAGTAATATGACCTGCATACTCTCCGTTGGAAGTTCCCCTATCGCTGCAAGCAGAATCCTGCGTTCTTCTTTACTCAATAGATTCAGCAATCCATCCTCTTCCGCCTGCACTTTCTTAACTTCTTCCAATCTATTTACCAACGCATTGTGAGACTTTCCCTTACTGTAATAATCATATAACTTGTTTTTTGCCATTGTTAACAACGCTTTTTTAACATTTGAATATTGTTTTATAACGTGGATCTTCCTCCAGGCCGTTGTCATAGTTTCCTGGGCAATATCCCATGCTAGTTGGCAATCTCTCGTTGCTGTCTTCAAAAACTTTAGTATATATTCATAATGCCTTTGCACTTCTTCCTCGAAGAATTTAACATTTTGACTGCAGGAATCCATTAACAGTTAAGCGCCTCCCTACGCTCCTACCTGTAAAAAGTGCCTGACAAACTTGTAAAAAGTGTCAGGCACCAAATACAAGTAACATATTAACAATAACGGATGATGCTTTTATTAGAACAGGGTTAGTTGGTTAGATTCAGGCAGGCCCTTTAAGGCGCCCATTTTCTCAAGTGCCTCGATGGCAGTTTTGTTCAGTTTCGCCCGCTCCCGCATATCGTCCACCGACAGGAATGGTCCCTGATCCCTGGCTTCGGCAAGATTGGTTGCCGCAGTATCTCCCACTCCTGCAACAGCACGGAAGGGCAGCAGTATCTTCCCGTCTTTTATGGTGAATTTTAAAGCAACTGATTCGGCAAGATCCACTCCGCAAAATTCAAATCCTCTGGCATACATTTCATAGGCCACTTCCAACACAGTAAGCTCGTCCGTTTCCTTCTGAGTAGCGTTTTTTCCTTTGCCTTCGATTTCTTTTATCTTCTTCCATATGGTCTCTGGTCCGCTCAGGATGACCTCTGCATTAAAGTCGGCAATTTTCATGGTGAAGAACGTGGCGTAGAAGGCTAAGGGGTAATAAACTTTATAGTATGCGATCCTGTAAGACATCATCACATAAGCAACCGCGTGGGCTTTGGGGAACATGTATTTGATCCTTCTACAGGACTCGATGTACCACTTGGGCACATTGTATTCCTCCATGGTTTTCGCCTCTTCGTCGGTGATGCCTCTTCCCTTCCGCACGTTCTCCATTATTTTGAAAGAAGTCTTCGGAGGCAGTCCCTTAGCGATAAGATAGTTCATGATATCGTCCCGGGTGCATATTACCTCCTGGATGCCCGCTTCTTCGCTTTGAATCACATTCTGGGCGTTGTTGATCCACACGTCCGTTCCGTGGGACAGGCCGGATATGCGTATCAGATCGGAGAAAAGGGTCGGCTTAATATCATCCAGCATTTGCCGGACAAATTGGGTTCCGAATTCCGGAATTCCGTAGGTGCCGTGGGTCAGCGGATAGTTTTCCGCCTTTATATCCAAACTTCTGGTCCCTTTAAATATGGCGTCCACCTTTTCGTCTTTCAACGGAACCTCCAGCGGATCCACTCCGGTCATATCCTCCAGCATGCGGATCATGGAAGGCACATCGTGCCCAAGAATGTCCAACTTCAAAAGGTTTTCATCTATGGAATGATAATCGAAATGGGTGGTAATGATGTCGGTATTCATATCGTTGGCGGGCCGCTGTATGGGACAGAACTCATAGATTTCATGACCCTGGGGCAATATAATGATTCCTCCCGGATGTTGTCCCGTAGTCCTCCTGACCCCGGTGCACTGCATGGTCAGCCTCTCCGTCTCCCACTTGCTCACGTTCTTTCCTTTTTCCTCGAAGTATTTCCGCACAAAGCCGTAAGCTGTTTTTGCCGCCACGGTACTGATGGTCCCGGCCCGGAATACGTTTTCCTTCCCGAAGATCTCCTCAGCGTACTTATGGGCAACCGCCTGATATTCTCCTGCGAAATTCAGATCGATATCCGGCTCTTTGTCTCCTTCAAAGCCCAGGAACGTCTCAAAAGGAATGTTGAAGCCGTCTTTCCGATAGGGCTGGCTGCATTTTGGGCAACACTTATCGGGAAGGTCGACGCCGCAATCATATGTATTGTCCGTTATAAATTCGGAATGCTTGCATTCCGGATTCGGACATATGTAATGGGCGGGCAGCGGGTTCACTTCGGTGATACCAGCCATGGTGGCTGCAAAGGATGACCCCACTGAACCTCTTGACCCAACGAGATAACCGTCGGAAAGCGACTGCTTTACAAGAAGATGAGCAGAAACATAGAGCACTGCATAGCCGTTGCTGATAATGGAATTAAGCTCTCTTTCCAACCTGTTGGCCACGATTTCCGGCAGCGGATCTCCGTAAATGCTTTTCGCCCGGCTCATGCAGGTTTCGCGAAGCATTTCTTCTGAATTGGGAATCACAGGACGGAAGCTTCCCTCCGGCACAGGAGATACAATTTCCACGGCATCGGCTATCCGGTTGGGATTTTCAATGACCACCTTGCGGGCAACTTCCTCGCCAAGATAGGAAAACTCCTCCAACATCTGATCTGTGGTACGCAAATACAGCCCTTCCCCGCTTTCCGCATCTTTATAGCCCTGACCGGCCATGAGAATTTTTCTGTTGAGAGCTTCCGCTTCCTTTATGTAATGGACGTCGCAGGTAGCAACGACGGGTATATTGTGGCTTTCTCCAAGCCGGACAATCCTTCGATTTAACTCTTTGAGTTCCTCCTCATCCGCCACCCTGCTTTCATTGACCAGGAAGCGATTGTTGGAAAGGGGCTGAATCTCAAGATAGTCGTAAAGGGAAAGGATTTCCTCCATCCGGGACTCGGACAAATTGTTCAATACACCCTGAAACACTTCCCCCGCTTCGCAGGCAGAGCCGATGATAAGGCCTTCCCTGTGAGCCTTAAGAAGGGACTTGGGGATTCTTGGCCTTCTATAGAAATATTCCAGGTGGGACAGGGATACCAGCTTGTAGAGATTCATTATTCCCTGCCGGTCTTTTGCAAGTAAAATAATATGATAGCTTGGTGCCGCCTTGTAATCAAAGCTGCCTCCTTCCGGCACCGATTCGTCGTCCACCAAATATCCTTCAAGTCCGTAGATGATCTTTATGTCCAGCTTTTTCTTGCGAACAAATTTTGCCGCATCGGGGAAAGACTGCACCACTCCGTGATCCGTAATGGCCACCGCTTTATGTCCCCAAGCCGCAGCCGTTTCGATCAAATCCTGCACATCGCAAAGCCCGTCCATGGCGCTCATCTTAGTATGGGCATGAAGTTCTACCCGTTTCTGTTCCGCATTGTCTGTGACCCGGGGCACTTCTATCTTTTCCACATCCCTGGCCCGTATCACATTGTCTCCCTCAAAGCTGTCAAATTCCAGGGGACCCCGAACCTTTATGTAATCTCCTGTGGAAAGGAATTCATCGATCTCCTTCCACTTCTTTTCGCTCACAAAGAATTTTACACAGGCCGAATCGGAAAAGTCAGTGATCAGATACGAGACCAGCTGCTTTTCATTTTTTATGCTTCTGGCTTCCTTTTGAAAAATCTGACCTTCCACGACCACAGTATCGCTGCCGGGAACAATTTCCGAAATGGATACTGCCGGCTCTTCTATTTTCTTCCCCATGACCTGATTGCCGACGATAGGGCTCTCTTTTCTCTTCCTGCCACCGTTTCCCACCCGGAAACCGCTTCCGCCGTTATCGCTCTCCCCGTTTTGCCCCTGCTCCAATAGGCGCAATACCTCCGCTTCCGGCGGCAGAGTATCCATATATACGAATCGAACCTCCGCGCCGGATATCTGGGGAAACGCGCTGCACAGCAAAAGCTGCATGGTATTTTCGTCGCCTTTGGCAGGCATAAAATTGAGACCGACCTCCAAAGTCAAAATGTTTGTCTCTTTATCGATGGTGGCCTGTCTCACATAAAAACGATAGTTTTCCTTAGGTTTCTTTTTAATGCTGTTCCAACTGATGCTGCTTTCAAGTAATGCTTTCAAGTCTGTCCTTCCTCTGTTCCAGTTTTTTCAGTCTCCTTTTTGTAAAAAACCTTGAAAGAAATAGCTAAACCGACTAAGCCGGCAGTTTTAAAGTTCCATTAAAGGATAATACCACGTATTTCGCTAAAAAGCTATCTCTCTTGGGAATCTTCAAGCTCACTGTCTATCATGTCGAAAAGCAGATTTAGACTTTCTTCCGCCGGGTAGGTTCCGATAAGTGCGCCTTTTTTAAACAGAGCGCTTCTCCCTCCGCCGAAGGCTATTCCCATGTCTGCATCTGAAGCTTCCCCCGGGCCGTTTACTTCGCAGCCCATAACGGCTATCTTGATAGGTTTCCGGCCTTCCTTCGCCCATCTTTCCTGATAGGGAGCAAGTCTTTCTTCTACTTGATCCGCCAGCCTGACCAGATCTACCCGGGTTCTCCCGCAAGTGGGACATGAGATTAATTCAATGCCGCTTTTTCGCAGACCCACGGCGTGCAGAAGTTCTTTTGCAAAGCGGACCTCTTCTACGGGATCTCCCGTGAGGGAAACCCTCATGGTATCGCCGATTCCGGCCAACAGCAACGCACCTATCCCTACGGCGGATTTGATTTTTCCCGATCTTATCGTCCCGGATTCCGTAATCCCTATATGCAAAGGATAATCCAATTCTTTGGCGATAATGCAGTGGGCGTCGTAATTTAATTTCACATCTGAGGCTTTCAGGGATACGACTATGTCGTTAAAATCCATGGCCTCAATAAGACCTGTCTCTTATACACATCTCCGAGCCCACGAGACTAAGGAGAACATCGTAAGCCGGCTTCTGCTTTGAAAAATATACAAAGCACGGATCGCACAAGTGTAGCGAAAGAAT
>DGEG01000074.1:0-200 GCA_002385825.1 Firmicutes bacterium UBA3932
AAAACCCGAAAGGTGGGATCAGGACTTCGCCATCAGCGGTCGTGGCAGCGGCAAAGTGCTTTTGCTTGGCAATATCAATGCCAACATAAATCATGGAACCACATCCTTTGAAAATATTAGGCAACTGCTTTGACCCACTTAGTTTTATCATCATAGACTTGCGGGAGATAAAAGTTTTAAAACTTATCCAACTATAAATG
>DGEG01000074.1:492-4772 GCA_002385825.1 Firmicutes bacterium UBA3932
TAAATGATTTAGATAAAACTGTGGAAATACACTCCTTCGAATAGTCGATGCTATAGGTCTTTATAAAAAGTCCACAGTGCCTAAATCCATTATATCGGATAAGCATATACCGGCAAGAAGCCGGCCGAATTTATGAAAGCTTCAGTCGCTACGCTCCTTCAGCTTTCATAAATTCGATAAGCACCATGAAGTGAGCGTAAATCTTTAGAAAGGAATGTATGATTAAGTTACCAATTATATCATACAAGTAGTTTATGATTGGGGACAAAGGACAGATTTTCATAGCCATGGTGCTCTACATGGCAGTGGTAATCGGTATCGGCGTATATTACGCCAAAAGAGCGGGAGAAAGCAGCGATAATTATCTGATAGGAGGCAGATCACTCGGACCTTGGATCACCGCCATGGGGGCAGAAGCTTCGGATATGAGCGGTTGGCTCCTTATGGGCTTGCCTGGCGTAGCCTATTGGTACGGCCTTAGCGACGCTGCCTGGACTGCCATAGGTCTTTTTATCGGTACATATCTTAACTGGCTTTTCGTTTCAAAGAGACTACGCAACTATACTGTCGTAGCAGGTGATGCTATAACCATCCCTGACTTTTTCAGTAACCGGTTTAAAGAGAACAAAAAAGTTATTATGACGATTGCGGCCTTATTCATTCTTATTTTCTTCACGGTTTACGCGGCGAGCTGCCTGGTAACAATGGGTAAGCTCTTCAGCACTTTGTTCGGTACAAAGTATCAATACATGATGATAGCCGGAGCGATTTTTGTTGTCTTCTATACATATATCGGCGGATTTCTGGCCGAAAGCGCTTCGGATTTCATGCAAGGAGTAATCATGTTCTTCTCACTGGCAGTTGTTATGATTGCCGGAGTCAGCGCCGCTGGAGGCATATCCGCGGTAATTGAAAATGTGCAGCAGATTCCTGGATTCTTTGAGTTTTTGGGAATCGCACAGCCTATTCTGGCTGATGGCGTTCAGCAGATAGGAGAGGGTGGAAAGCCTCTCTTCGGAGACGCCGCACCGTACGGATTCCTGACCATAATCTCAACACTTTCCTGGGGGCTGGGCTATTTCGGCATGCCGCAGGTACTCTTGAAGTTTATGGCCATTAAAAATCCTTCAGAACTGAAAATGTCCAGAAGAATCGCCATAATATGGTGTGCCATTTCCCTTTTCGCAGCAGTGTTCATCGGCATCATTGGAAGAGCCCTTTATCCCAGCACTTTCTTGACTCAGAGCTCTGCCGAAAATATCTTCATCCTGCTTTCAACCAGTTTCTTCATACCTTTGATTGCAGGAATTGTAATGGCGGGTATTTTAGCGGCTACTATCAGTTCTTCCGATTCATATTTGCTAATCGCCGCATCTGCTTTTTCCAAGAACATTTTCCAAGGAATATTTAAGAAAGAAGCTTCAGACAGAACAGTTCTATATTGCACAAGGATTACTTTGATTATTATTGCTATCTGCTCCATGATCATTGCCATGGATGAAAATAGCGTGATATTCATAGTCGTTTCCTTTGCCTGGGCCGGTTTTGGAGCCACCTTCGGGCCTATTATGCTGTTCTCCTTGTTCTGGAAACGCGTGACCAGAGCAGGAGCAATTGCAGGCATGCTCAGCGGCGGAGGCATGGTGTTCATATGGAAATTATTATTGAAACCTATGGGAGGCGTCTTTGGCATTTATGAGCTCTTCCCGGCATTTGTCATTTCATGTCTGTTCATTATCGTCGTATCCAAACTTTCCAAGGAACCGGATGAGAGCGTCATCGAAGAGTTTGAAAAGGCTAGAATGCTTACTTTAGGACAATAAACAGAAAGAGAAGTCCGCGATATAATTTAATCAGTTTCATATTTAATCAGTTCCATATAAAGTGCCGGTCACTGAATGACGTCAAAGATTATATTCGGTGGCCGGCATTTTTTTCGTGTCTACGGCTTTTTACAATGGCTGACAACATTTGTTGTAACATCGTGTCGGAATGCGGCGAAAACCATTGAAAATAAGTGGTTTACGCCTTTATTTGTCTACCGAAAAATGTTGCCTCACATGCATTTGATTTATAAAATTTTACTAAAAGAACAGCTAGTCTAACCCTTTCATCTATTGGATTTATCCATGGAGGTTAAGGAAATTGAGGATTCTCATTGTAGATGATCAGCCCTTGATAAGGAAGGGGATTATGCATGTTCTCCATTACGAACGAGCAGATCAGCAGTTTATTGAAGCAGCAACCGTAAAAGAGGCCATGGAGCTTTGCAAGGCAAATCCCATCGACGTTATTTTTGTAGATCTGCACTTAAAAGACGGCAGCGGATTCGACTTGATTTCTTGTATCAAGGCTCCGGGTGAAAGCTCACCGAAGATTATTTTGTTGGCATCCACCATCAGCATCTTTGAATTTCGCAGGGCAAAAGATCTCGATGTAGAAGGCTATCTCCTGAAAGAGGCGGATGCGGATGACCTGAAATATGCATACAGCTTGATTCTTAGAGGAGAAAAATATTATCCTGCCAAATTGGTGGAGAAAGCATTGAGCGACAAAGAACGGGACGGTATTTGCCTTCTTACCAACAGGGAGTTGGAAGTGCTGGCAGAACTGAGCAAGGGTCTCACGAATTTGCAGATAGGCAACAACCTTTTTATCTCCGAAGGAACTGCGAAAAAACATGTAAGCAGTATTCTTTCTAAGCTGAATATGTCCAATCGAATGGAAGTAGTGGTGTATGCCAACAGATTATCCGGTAAATCATAGGAGAGGGATTGGCATACATAGTCCGTTTTAACATTGTTATTTAATCCCTCGGTGGCCGGAGGAAAAGATGAAAAAGATATTTAACAGGGTAGGGCTTTTGTTACTGGCAGTAGTTGCTGTGGGTATGCTGGGCGTAAGTTATGCGGCCTATACGGATTTTTTGACCGTAGAAACAGACCTCACCACGGGCAGCATGGATTTTGAGTTCCATGACATAGGGGGTGAGGGTGGTGCCATAATCGGCATCATGGGTAAAAACGGCAGAATAAAGAAGCTGGATGCAGATATAGAGTATGACGGAAAGACCCTCAGAATCACGGATATGGAAGCTATCCCTATGTCCATGCTTGAAGACGGGGATATGGAGTTGCACATCCGTTATGCGGTGAAAGCGACGGAAGATCAGAGCATCTTGAGAGCGGCAACCATCGATGAAAGAGACCAGGTGCGCAGCATCATAGGAGTAATCCCCTTTAAATTAACTACAAGAACACCGAAATGGAGCATTGAGGGCGACTCCATAAGTTTTGGATCGGGTACCAGTGGCTTGGGCCGTACTCCGGAGATAATTTACGATTCATTGCCTGAAGATCTGGGGGATTTTCGTGTGCACCACACTCTTATAATAAACGAACGAAAGAATCTAATGCAGGGAACCATCGTATTGGAGCAGACGGAACCATGTACACTTCTTCCGGAAGGACACCTATCACTGTCTGATTTTGATCTGCCGGAAGAAATGTATGATGAGATCGGTGACGAGACCAATCTCAGGCTGTCGTTGCAGGGGTGTTATGGCTTTGAGATCCCGCTGGTACTGGATCAATTCAACGTAAAGTGATGGGAAGTGATAGTAATGAAACGAAAAAGAGTATTGGTGACGTTAACCGCAATAACCGCATTAGTTTTCATAATCATTACCATCAGTTACGGTTATTGGACTGATCAGCTTACAATTTCAGGCGAAGCCATATTTGAAATCGAGCTGCCCATTGTCAATGACAGGCCGGCACAGGAGGAAGAGCTAATAGAGGGTACTGAAGAGCCGGCAGAAGAAGAACTGG
Organism: Firmicutes bacterium UBA3932; assembly: GCA_002385825.1. Lineage (GTDB taxonomy): Bacteria > Bacillota > Clostridia > Peptostreptococcales > Anaerovoracaceae > UBA1426. Next base: position 4,323 of record DGEG01000074.1, read on the forward strand.
ATTCTATGAGGCGGCCGGCAACGGATGACAATCAAATTGTCGAGCCGGAAACGGAAGATCGCCAGGCTGGCGAATCTAATACAAACTCCGAAATTAACGATCCGGATGCAGATTCTCCAAACACGGGTTACGACCAAGCGGCCTACGGCCCAACAACAGCTGAGGAAGATTTGTCTGAGGATACGGAAATAGCTGATTCTCAGACTGATGACGCACCTGAAGCTTCACAAGAAGCAGAGGATAAAGACAACTGAATATTAGAGCGAACAAGATACCAAGAACAAGATATAAAAAGAAACGGAGAAAGTGGTAAGGATGGAAGTGCTGAATATCAATAAGTACAGAAGGATCAGCAATCTTTTGCTGTTCCTCTTTATAGGACTTGCCCTGTTACCGTTTCTCTTGGAATGGATTCAGGGCAGTTCTTATCCTGTCTCTTATACACATCTT
>DGEG01000082.1:0-6700 GCA_002385825.1 Firmicutes bacterium UBA3932
AATACACTCCTTCGAATAGTCGATGCTATAGGTCTTTATAAAAAGTCCACAGTGCCTAAATCCATTATATCGGATAAGCATATACCGGCAAGAAGCCGGCCGAATTTATGAAAGCTTCAGTCGCTGCGCTCCTTCAGCTTTCATAAATTCGATAAGCACCATGAAGTGAGCGTAAATCTTTAGAAAGGAATGTATGATTAAGTTACCAACTATATCATACAAGGTGCTTTATGAAACTGCGCTATCCTCATTTGAAAAAGCGTGAATTTTATATGGATCGTTTGCTTGCATTTCGTGATACCGATCTGGTGAAAATTGTAACCGGTATAAGGCGTTGCGGAAAATCAAGCCTTCTCAATATGGCATCAGACATACTCCGTTCAGATGGCATAGATAATGAGCAAATTATTGAAATGAATTTTGAATCAATGGAGTTTTACGATTTTGACAGCATGAAGATGTACCAATATATCAAAGACCGCACGATCCCAGGCAGACGCATGTACTTGTTTCTTGATGAAGTGCAGCGTATCCCTGAATGGCAAAATGCAGTAAATTCCTTGAGAGTTGACATAGATTGCGATATATATATCACCGGTTCAAACGCTTTTCTGCTTTCCTCCGAACTCTCCACATATCTTTCAGGTAGATATGTGCAAATACACATGTTTCCTCTTTCTTTTTCCGAATTCCTTACTTTTCATGATTATTCTTTGAAAAGCACTTTATCTCCCAGCGGAGAGCAGAAACTGATGATTTACAAATCCGGAGAATCTTATGACCCGAAAGAACTATATACAGCTTATGTCCGGTTTGGAGGAATGCCGGCAATTACCGATATCGGATTGGATCAGGAAAAAGTTAATATACTATTGGATGGAATTTATTCGGCTGTTGTGGTGCGTGATATTTTGGAACGCAGCCAAAGAAAAATAAGCGGGCAGAGAGTGATTACAGACGCTGTATTGCTCCGCAAAATCATCATGTTCCTTGCAGACAATATAGGGAACAACACCTCTGCCAACTCTATAGGAAATACGCTCGTAAACGAAGGGTTGCTAAAATTGTCCGGCCGTAAATCAAAGCCAGCGCCTCATACTGTACAGGCATATATCGAAGCGCTGAAAGATGCGTATATCTTTTACGAATGCAAGCGTTTCGATATTAAAGGCAAGGAATATCTACGGACTCTCGGAAAATACTATATTGTTGATATGGGTTTACGAAATTATCTCCTGGGATATCGTGACACAGACATAGGGCATATTCTTGAAAACGTTATCTATCTCGAACTGCTACGCAGGGGCTATGGTGTGGCAATTGGCAAAATAGGGGCGAAGGAAGTGGATTTTATCGCTACAAAGACTAATGAAAAAAAATATATACAGGTAACGGAAAGCATGAATGATCCAGCTACTCGGAATCGGGAGCTTGCTCCGCTCAAGGCCATCCGGGATAATTATGAGAAGATTGTCATAGCGATGAATTGCGATTTCCCACAGACTGTTGAAGGAATTAAGATAGTAAGAGCCATGGATTTTCTGCTGGAACCATTGGTTAAGAGTGACAACGGATGACTGAGCGGCGACTAGGTTAGCCGCCGAGGGTGATGTCCTGGGATTGATACCATTCCAGGGCGCGGTAGAAGTGGGCAGTTTGGAAGTCTGGCCAGAGTTCTTCCAGCACGAAGATGTCGGCATAGACGGATTGAATGGGCAGGAAGCCGCTGAGCCTTCTCCGTCCGCCCCAGCGGATGATAAGATCGATGCGGGAGATGTCTTTGGAAGCGGGGCCGTCTTTCTGTTTGAGGTCCCATTCCCAGCCGTAGTTGACGAGAAAATTTACTTTAATTTTTCCGTCGCCGAATTTGACGCGGCGGGTGTAGGGCAGCAGCTCGACAGGGAAGTTGGGAGATTCTGTGTTTCCGACCACAAGGAGCTCTGCATCACGGTTTGCAAGTTCTTTGACTGCATCGACGCATGCTTTCTGAAAGGCCTTTTTCTGCACCGTAGGCCGTTTCGTGTTGTCTACTGTAAAACCGTATAATGTAAGCTCTTGGATCCCCAGCTCCACGCACAGCTCGTAGAGTTTGAAACCGGGGGATAATCCGTAATGGTATCCTTCCGACTTGTCCATGCCGTTTGAGACGGCCCATCTGCGGTTTCCATCGGGTATGACGCCAATGTGTCTGGGGATTCTTTTGAATTCTTGCTTAATCATCGGCCCCTCATCGAACAGATCAAACAGCCATTCTGCCATTTGACTCTGCCATATTTGTATCGAGATTTTAATTCGGATTTACATCTTATTTGTATCGATTTTCGAGATTTATTATTACCTCTTTTCCGTAATCTAGTAAAAAGTTTTTGACGGCATCAGGGGTTTCTGCAGTTTTCCACGATTTCATCTGGATTTCCACGCCTAACGCTTTTGTGCGATTTCATTTGGTCATCCCAGCCTAATACTTTTTAAGAATTTGAATTGGTCGCTCAGGTTCTGATATTTTTTAGAACTTCAATTAGTCGCCCCGCGTTTACCGTTTTTCTACGATTTCAAGCGGCACCCGAATCCGGGTTTTTGTGCCGAGGAACGGCACTTCTATGTAAGCGGTGCGCTTGTGACGGTCAATTTTTTTGATCCAGCCTTCGTAGCCTTTGAGAGGGCCTTCCGTAACGGTGATGGCCTGGCCTACGATGAGGCCTCTGGACATGGTGATGTTGAAGGCTTCATCGGTCAGGGAACGGAAAGTTTCGACTTCTTCCAGATACAATGGCACAAGAGCGGTGCCCGCCCGGAGAATTCGTTTGAACTTTGCAATTTTCCATAGCGCCGCGTTGATTTCTTCGATGTGATCGCTGACAATAAACAGGTAGCCGGGAAACAACGGCTCCCGGATGGTGACATATTTACCGTCTTTACGGCGCTGGCGTTCAGCCATGGGCACAAAGCAGTGTTCGTAGAGCTCTTCGTCCAGAAGGTCTATTAGATTTTGGCACATGGCCTGCTCGCTGCCCGTCAGAACCTGAATGACGTACCAGTTTGTTTGTTGGCAGGTTGATTGTTGGCAAGCCGATTCTCGTGTACTTTGTTGTTGCGTGTTTGGTTGCTCCATGTTCGATGGCCGTATGTTTGATTGTTGCGTGTTTGATTGTTGCATGGCTACCTCGAATTATAGATAAGTTGCGTTTGGTGCCCAGTTGTATTTGGCGTCCAGTTGTATTTGGTGTCTGACACTTTTTACAACTATTTAATCATGTTTTGAATCGCAGGATTGCGTTCCAGCGAGTACAAGCAAGTGCCCATCGGGCCGAACGGGCCGTCTACGACTTTATCATTTGATCAGCCAGCCTTCGGCTTTGAATCGGACTTTTCTTCGACGGCCGGTCTACAACTTGATTATTTAATCAGATCCCGCAGTAGGGATAGTTCCTGTACGCGGAATAGCTTCAGCAAAATCAAGTATACGACGGCCGCGGCAGCCACCGCGCCGAAGAGAGATAGCAGGGTCGCTACCGTTGATGAAAGAGCTGCCGCAGATCCGGCTATTGCGCCGATTCCTTTGTAAACCAGCCAGGAAATACTCACACATGCGACAGCCGAAACGATGATCTTCCATATCTTCGCCTTTTCGCGAACGACCTGTACCTTGGGATATTTTTTGCGTATCCAATAATACAGCATGGTTGCGTTCACAATTGCGGCGATGCTGGTAGCCAGAGCCAGTCCGCGGTGAGCCATCGGTCCTACAAGCAAAAGATTCAGCACGATGTTGGTCACAGCGCCGATAGCGCCGCAAATTACAGGGGTTTTCATGTCCTGCATGGCGTAGAAAGCTTTAACCAGCAGCGCATTGACGGCGATAAAAGTAAGGCCGATTGCATAGTAGAAAAATGCGCCGGCGGTGAGGCCCGTTGACGCGCTGTCAAATACTCCTCTTTCGTAAACCAACTGCACCGCAGGATGGCTGTAGAGCATGGCTCCAAGTGAACATGGCAGGCCGATGATCAGGATGATGTTCATCCCGGTGCTGATGGAATCGTTGAATCTGCCATAATCCTCCGCGGCCAATGCCTGAGTCAGCCGGGGATAAATGATGGTTACTATGACGGTTATGGTCAAGGCGGTTATCATGTTGATTAGGAGATAACCGTAGTTCAGGGCGGAAACGCTGCCTTCATCCAGGCCCGAAGCCAGCATCTTGTCCACAAAAGAGTTGATTTGGTTTACCGTGCTGCCGATGAAGACGGGGATCGCCAAAACCGTGATTTCTCTGGCAGCGCTGCCTATATGCCTGGTAGGTCGATATGAAAAACCCCTTCCCTTGGCAACGAAGGCCAAGGCCGCCAGCCGCAGGATGCTGCCGATGAGCAGCCCGAAGGCGAGGAAATAATGGCTGTAGAATGCGCTGATTATAATGGCCACAAGCACGAACCCGCTTTGCAGGTACCCGGTGAGCACCGGCTTCAGGAAGGTTCCTTTGTACTGCAGATATGATTCGAGCAGCCCTGTCGCCGCGGTAAAGATTAAATAAGAAAATGTAATTCGAAGGTAAAAGACCGTGAGTTCAGCGGTTTCGCCGACAAAACCTCTGGCAAAAATGCTCACAACCGGTTCAGCGAAAATGATCCCGAGGCCGGCGGCAATCAAGGCTATAAAAGATGAAAGGGTTATAGCTTCACTAGTGAATCGGTTGCCCTCTTCCATGCCCCGGTCTTCTACGATTTTGGAAAAAATGGGCATGTAAGATGCCCCGACGGAAGTAAAGACACCGGCGAAGATGATGCCCGGAATGGCGCTTGCCATCACGTACGCATCAACAATATAACTGGTTCCGAAGAAACCAGCCATGAAAACTTCCCGCAGGAAGCCCAATATTTTCATTCCTAATGTAAGCACCGCCATCATGGCGGCTGTTTTTGCGGCTGGGCGCATGAGATGGTTCTCCTCTTAGGACCCATAGAATTTATGCTGAGTTTATGCTATGACCGATAAAAATTATTTCATCGTCTAATTGCGATAGACTGTGCGCTTTCATAATTCCATTGACTAAGCTGTTTCTCGCAATTTCTATAGGTATTAGGGTTGTTGTTATGCTTATGATTTATCATATTGAGAAACGGGATAAGTGTCAAGAACAACGCTGATTGAGAAACAAATAAAAAAGGGCTTTGCCGCCAGCCCAAAGATTTATTGCACGATCCGCGTTACCAAAAGTCACTGCGTATATTAACTTGTTATACCGGCATTTCGCCGACTTTTATATTGAAATTCGGATGTGCTTAAAACCTGTTGCATCTTTTGAATGTATTAAAGGTGCAAATTGGACTGGCGATCCCGCCCGTATCCTTATTTTTTCCCGACATCCTGTCCATATTCATGTAATTCCTGCCAAACTTGTATTTAGTGTCTGACACTTTTTACAAGTTTGTATTTGGTGTCAGTTTGTATTTGGTGTCTGACACTTTTTACAAGTTGGTGCGATTGACTCATGAATCTTACATTAGCTATCTGCAGCTATTTGCTTCGTAAATCAACTAAAATTTTTATAAAACATCTAAATTAGATAACGCCCTAGGGGTAATTCGATCTACTGCAATAATTGTAGTCAATTGCATTAGGATCAAATTATTTGAGTCCATTGTATGTCGAACACTTTGCCTTATTAAGAGTCGAACCTGCGGGTGGCTTGGCGGCGACTGCGTTATGCTGCCAAGCGGCAATGGGGCGACTGCGTTGTGCCGCCGAGCAGCAGGGGCGCCTAGTATTTGCCGATTTGGCCGGATTTGAGTTTGACCCGGTTTATGGCTTTTTCCATGGAGTGCTTTAGGAGCTTCATTTCCCGCTCGTCGCAGCAACCATGTTTGAGCCGGCTTTGAGATTCCTCAAGCTTCTGCTGGGCCCGTTCCAGGTCGATTTCTTCAGGCCACTCGGCTGCGTCAACGAAAATAGTGACCCGGTCCTTTACATCTATAAAGCCGCCGGTGGTGGCCGCCACTTTGAAATCCTTTTGTCCGGGCTCTTTGATGCGCATGATTCCCGTACCGAGCAACTTGCAGGCCCAGGCGTGATTGGCTAAAAAGCCCTCGTAGCCCACCATAGTGCGCACGATGACCATTTCCACATCGCCCTCATAAAACAGCCGTTCCGGCGTTATCACTTCTAATTTGAAGGTATTAGCCATTGATCTCTTTGTACCTTTCCGCTATTTCCAATCCACTATTCCCAAGTCTTTGTCCTGGCTCTGTTCGCGCCTTTCCACTATTTCCAAATCTTAGCCCTGGCTCTGTTCGTATCTTTCCACTACTTCGTCGATGCCTCCCGCAAAGAGGAACATGGATTCGGGAATATGGTCATGCTTGCCTTCCAGAATTTCCTTGAAGCCGCGGACCGTTTCCTTCAACGGAATGTATTTGCCCGGCGTGCCGGTAAACTGCTCCGCTACGTGGAATGGCTGCGAAAGGAATCTCTGGATTTTCCTCGCCCGGGATACGATGAGCTTGTCCGTTTCGCTAAGCTCGTCCATACCCAGGATGGCGATAATATCCTGCAGCTCTTTGTAACGCTGCAGCACCTCTTGCACGCCCCTGGCCGTATTGTAGTGCTCTTCGCCGATGATCATCGGGTCCATGATTCTGGAAGTGGATTCCAGCGGATCCACCGCCGGGTAAATTCCCAGCTCCGCAATGGAACGGGACAATAC
>DGEG01000082.1:6905-22233 GCA_002385825.1 Firmicutes bacterium UBA3932
GGCACGTAGATGGCCTGCACCGAGGTGATGGAGCCTCTTTTGGTTGAGGTAATCCGCTCCTGCAGGGCTCCCATCTCGGTGGCCAGCGTGGGCTGGTAACCAACCGCGCTGGGGACACGGCCCAACAATGCAGACACCTCGGAGCCAGCCTGAGTGAATCGGAATATATTATCGATGAACAAAAGCACGTCCTGCCCCATTTCATCCCGGAAATATTCCGCCATGGTCAGGCCCGACAGCGCCACACGCATTCTGGCTCCGGGAGGCTCGTTCATCTGGCCGAATACCATGGCCGTCTTGTCGATAACTCCGGAATCAATCATCTCGTGATAGAGGTCGTTTCCTTCTCTGGTACGTTCCCCTACCCCGGCGAATACGGAGATTCCGCCATGCTCCTTTGCGATGTTATTTATAAGTTCCTGAATCAAAACGGTCTTTCCGACTCCCGCACCGCCGAAGAGACCCACCTTTCCGCCTCTTGTATAGGGCGCGATCAAGTCTACGACCTTAATTCCGGTCTCAAAAATCTGCGAGGACGTATCCTGTTCTTCGAAGGAAGGCGCCGGCCTGTGAATCGGCATCCTCTTTTCCGTAATGCAAGGGCCTTTATCGTCGATAGTGTCCCCGACTACGTTGAACAACCGCCCCAAAACTTCTTGTCCCACAGGAACGGTAATGGGCCCTCCTGTATCTTTTGCTTCCATGCCGCGGGTCAGTCCGTCGGTGGAAGACAAAGCCACGCACCGCACCACATCGTCTCCGATGTGCTGGGCCACCTCCACGACCACCTCATGATCCCCGTGGGGTATTTTTATAGCGTTCAACAGCTCCGGCAATTCATCCGGGCTGAACTTGATATCTACCACAGGTCCGATAATCTGATGAACGGTTCCGATGTGCTCGCCCACACTTCTACCTCCTTAATGTACCTCCGGCAAAGTCTCCGCTCCGCCTTATTGTGTAACTCCGGCAAAGCCTCTGCTCCGCCTTGATGTGTAAATCAGGCATGGCTTCCGCTCTGCTTTAATGCTGTAACTCCGCCAAAGCCTCCGCTCCGCCTACGATTTCTGAAATTTCGTTGGTAATGGCCGCCTGTCTGGTCCTGTTGTAAGACAGTGTCAGGTTTGCGATCATGTCTCTTGCGTTGTCCGTTGCATTCTCCATTGCCATCCGCCTGGCCGCATGCTCGCAGGTGGCCGACTCGATTATGGCATTATATATCATGATTTCTACGTATTTTGGCACAAGATAGTTGAACACCTCTTCAACCGAGGGTTCATATTCCACCGCTCTGTATAATTTATGAGTATACGGATCTCCTTTTATCTCCAGCGGAAGAATGGTCTCATCGTAAACCTTCTGCTCCAGGGTGCTTATGAAGGAAGTGGCCACCAGAACAATCTCGTCCACTTCCCCTCTTTTGTACATCTCCACCAGGGGTTGGCTGATTTCCTGGGTCTCCATAAAGGTAATATCCTCGGGAGGCAGGCAGTAATCGCTGATAATTTCATAATTCCTCCTGGCGAAATAGTCCTTGCCCTTGCTTCCGATGGCAACGATCAGAGGAGGCTCTTCCTCTTTATAGTCATCGATGATCTTCTGCGTGTGCTTGATCACGTTGCTGTTGAAGCTGCCGCAGAGCCCTCTGCAGCTGGTGACCACGATGTACGCCGTGCGTCTGATTTCCCGGCTGCCCCGGAGAAAAAGCTGGGGCACATCCTCCGTATTATGAAACACCTCTTCGATGGATTCGATGATGTAATGGAAATTCCTCCGGCTCTTTTCGAAGGTGTTCTTCGCCCTTCTCAACTTCGCGGCGGAAACAAGCTTCATGGCATTGGTAATGTGCTCCATGCTGTTGATGCTCTTAATTCGCCGCTTTATATCTCTCATACTGCTTCCGGCCATTGCTATTGCTCCTTCCTGCTACCTACTTGTTCCTGCTCCCTACTTGATGATTCCTCTGGCTTCCTCTTTGAAGTCCTCGATAGCAGCACGAAGTTTTTCTTCCGTAGCATCGTCCAGCTTGCCGGTAGTTTTAATCTCTCTGCCTATTTCCGGATAATGGGTGTCCATGAACTCATAGAATTGCTTCTCAAGGGGCCGTATCATGTCGACGGGAACATCTTCCAGATAGCCGTTGGAAGCCGCATAAATAATCATGACCTGATGTTCTACCCGGACAGGAGAATACTGCTCCTGCTTCAGGATCTCCATCAGGACCCGGCCGTGATCCAGACGTCTCTTGGTATCCTTGTCCAGATCGGAAGCAAACTGGGCAAAGCCGGCCAATTCTCTATATTGGGCCAATTCCAGACGCAGTTTGCCTGCAACTTTCTTCATGGCAGGAATCTGGGCGTCTCCTCCTACACGGGAAACGGAAATACCTGAGTTCACCGCAGGACGTTGACCCGCAAAGAACAGCTCCGATTCCAGGAAAATCTGCCCGTCGGTAATGGAAATGACGTTGGTAGGAATATACGCCGAAACGTCTCCCGCCTGGGTCTCGATTATAGGCAGCGCCGTGATGGATCCGCCCCCCATATCGTCGGAAAGCTTGGCTGCCCGCTCCAACAGCCTGCTGTGAAGGTAGAATACGTCGCCGGGATAAGCTTCTCTTCCGGGCGGCCTTCTCAAAAGCAGGGACATGGCCCGGTAAGCCACGGCATGCTTGGACAGGTCGTCATAGATGATCAGCACGTGCCTGCCCTGATACATGAATTCCTCTGCCATGGCACAGGCCGCATAAGGAGCGATATATTGGAGAGGAGCCACTTCACTGGCCGTTGCCGAAACCACGATGGTGTATTTCATGGCTCCTTTGTTTTCCAAAGTCTGCACCAACTGGGCCACGGTGGATTTCTTCTGCCCGATGGCCACGTATATACAGATTACATCTTCGTCCTTCTGGTTGATGATAGTATCGATGGCGATGGCGGTCTTACCCGTCTGCCTGTCGCCGATAATCAGCTCTCTCTGTCCCCGTCCGATGGGAATCATGGAGTCGATGGCCTTGATACCCGTCTGGAGGGGCTGAAACACGGACCTTCTCTGCAGCACGCTGGGCGCCTGGCTCTCAATAGGTCTTGCCTTATCCGTCTTGATGGGGCCTTTTCCGTCTATGGGTTGGCCCAACGCGTTGACGACCCGACCGATGAGGGCATCGCCTACGGGTACCTGCATTACCTTGCCCGTGGGTTTGACCAGATCCCCATCCTTGATTTCCGAGTCCGGTCCCAGGATAACGGCACCCACGCTGTCGGCTTCCAGGTTGAGGGCCATGCCGTATACCTGGTTGGGGAATTCCAAAAGCTCGCCGGCCATGCAATTATCCAACCCGAAGATCTTGGCGATGCCGTCGCCCACCTGGGTAACCGTTCCGTAATAAGTATAGGCCAGCTCGTTCTGATGCTGTTTGATTTCCTCTTCAATTGCGCTCTCGATGGCATCCTTCTTTTCCTCTTCAACGGACTCCTCTTCCCTGGTCCGTTGCTTTATGCGCTCCGCAAGGTCGGTGAGGCGCTTGCGAATGGAGGCATCGATGAGCTGTCCTTCTATAAAAATGCGAATACCGCCCACAAGGGAAGTGTCGATGCGGTTCAGCAGCCTTACTGTTTTCCCTATGTGCGGCTCCAGTTTTTCTTCAAAAGCCTTGATTCTCTCCTCCGAAAGAGGCGTCACAGAATAGAGGATACCCGTTGCCACCCCTTGGCTCTCGTCCAGTAAGACACGGTAATGGCGTACCGCCTCTTTCAGCAAGGACTCGCCTTTCTTGTCAATGAGGGTCATGAGAAAATCAAGCAGTTCGGGCTCGATTTGTTTGGCGAAAACCTGCCTGATGACCGATTTCTTTTCCTCATTGGATACAGAAGGAGAGCAGAAAAAGCGGTAAAAGACGCCTTCCTTGTCAAAAGTCTCAACAAGCTTTTCGGCATCTACTAATATCTGATCGGCTTTTCCGGAAGCCTGAGCAACTCTAAGTAAGGCTTTGCCCAAAGCCAGTTCTCTCGTTAGTTCTGCCATGCGGATTTACCTACCTCTTCTATAATCTGATCCACCAACGCATCCTGTCCGTAAACATTAAGCTGCTGCTCCAAAACCTTTTCTGCCGCCAGCATGGCCAGTTCTGCTATCTGAGATTTCATCTCGACGATAGCCTGAAGCTGCTTCTTCTCGATTTCTTCTTCAGCCTGGCGAATCATCTCGTTAGCCCTTTTATTTGCGTCTTCCAGAATCTGTTTGGCCTGCATATCCGCCTTCTTTCGCGCCTCTCTGATGATGTTTTGGCCTTCCGCTTCTATTTCAGCCAGCTTCTGGTTATAGGCTTGCAGCTTTTCTTCCGCCATGGCATTTACCCGGTCGGCGTTTTCGAAAGATTCCTTGACCTGGTTGGCCCTGGCTTCCATAAAGTTATGAATCTTCTCGAAGAAAAAGCGCTTGAGAATCAAATACAAGACCAGTACTGTCATCCAGATAAACAGCATGGTCCAATTGAATTCAATTAGATTTGTATATAATTCCAACTCCTGCACCTCCCTTTCTCCTCAAATTGTCACTCATGCGACTACCCTTGCATACGACTTTAAAGGGAGCCTATTAAAGCATGCCGATAAAGGGATTTGCAAAGAGGAGAATGATGCTGATGATGAAAGCGAAGATACCTGTGGTCTCGGTAACCGCCTGCCCTACCAGCATGGTCTGAAGGATATCCGCTTTGGCCTCAGGCTGCCTGGATACGCCCTCAACACCCTTCATGCCGACCAAACCTTGTCCGATACCGATTCCGAAAGCTGCAACCATGGTAAAGGCAGCGCCGATGGCGGATAAACCTAAAACAAATGCTTCTGGTGTAACTAAATTCATAATTGATCCTCCTCGTTATCTATTGTAGTTTTGTTGGTTTTTTCTTTTTATGATCAATGATCCTCGTGCCCCATAGTAGCCATGGTCACGAAAGACATGGTCAACATGGTGAAAATAAAGGCCTGCAGTATGGGCTCGAACACGTCGAAGAACAAGTTCAGCGGCAGCGGAATCAAGAATTGTAAGAACGGGATTTTGCTGCCCAAGTTCCTGCTTAAAGACTCCAGACCCTGGAATGCCAGAGCCATTACTATCATTCCGCCGGTAATGTTGCCGAAGAGACGGAAAGCCAGCGAAATGGGGAAAGCCACGTCCTCTATGATTTTAATAGGGAACATAAATGGATAAGGATCCCCGTAGTGCTTTATGTGACCTTTTATGCCCTTGGACTTCATCGAAGAAGCCTGAATGAGGCAGAAGGTTATGATGGATAGGGCAAAGGCGGTATTCACGTCAGCGGTTACCGGACGGAATCCAAAGAGCCCCGCCGAATTCGCCAATAAAAGAAAGATGAAAAGCGTCCCTATGTAGGGTGCGAATTTTTTATTTTTCTCACCCATGGTTCGCGTCGTGAAGTTGTATATTGTGCTCACGATTATTTCCGCGATGAGCTGCAGCCCCTTCGGCTCTCTTTCCAGCTTTCTGGCGGAAAGCAGCGCAAAGATGATCATGACAGCCGCAATGATGAGGGCGAGCAAAACTGTTTCCGTAATAAATACGGTCCCATCAAAAAAGCCGATTATTTTACGCGGTCCCAAATGTTCAGTTGAGTGCATATTTTAGACCCCCTGTTATTTTTGCTTTCTTTAGTCTTTGCCCATTCATCCTGGTCAAGGTCGTTGAGCTTCGCCTTGTCATACTTTTTTGAAGCAAAGCCGGGTTTGAAACCGTAGTAGTAATATATTGCGATCTTAAGGGTGACAAAGCCCAGCAAAGTCCCCATGGCACTGGTGATTCCTGATTTATACGATGTATAAAAAACAAAACCATAGATAATCAGGCGCATCATATAGCCTATTATCGAAAAGATCGGTCCTCGTTTCGAAGACAGGCAGAAATTAGCAGTATAGGCCAATAGAATATGATTTACAATTGAAACACTGGTTCCAAGAGTCAATCCGTATACAAAAAATGGGTCCCATCCAATTACAAGCATCGACGCTGCTGCCATAAGACACGCTGTTGCGATGCCGTACTTGAATATCGGGGCCATAAATGCTTTTAATTCGAGGTTGTCCATTTATACCACACGCGCCTGCTCAATTAATTACATATATATATGTAGACTTCCAAAAAGTCAACACATACATTATGCATCGAAATCTAATAATTGTAAAGAGGAAGTCAAAATAACTTTCTACGCATAAGCATTCCCCAAAATCAGCATTAGAAGCATAAGAAGCATAAAATCCCCAGGCGAAAAGCCTCTGATAAGATCTCCGATGAGATTAATAGATGAGGCGGGGCATTAAGCCCCGCCTTCATTTGATAAGCGTATTGCTGATAAGCATATTACTTGATAAGCATATTGCAAAATCGAAATTACAGCTCACGGATCAGTGTTTGTGCGAGAAGTCTTCAAAGGCGGCCTCCGTTTGAGCTCGTCTCTCCTGGATGGCCTCAGCAAGCATCATGTCCTTCACCTTCATGAGCCGGACCTGATTGCCCCTCTCGTTTTCATCCAGCTTCATCTTGATGTATTTGATGGTCTCCTCCAGGTTGGGGATCACGATATACTCCAGCGCATTTACGCGGCGGCGGGTCTTTTCAATCTCCTGGGCAAGCAGGCTTGCTTCCTTTTCCATTGCCGCCAGCTCCAGCATGAGGGGGAACACCTCCGCCAGCCTTGCAATGGCTTTGTCCAGCTCGCCGGACGTAGTGGCAAAGCCGTAAGGATAGATATCCGTCTTATCTTTCGTCTTCGTTGTAAAATCGAAAACAGGTACGTTTACACTCATGACGTTCTTTTTGCCCAGCTCGATGGCAACCCCCTGTTTCGGGTACATCAAAGCTTCCTCCATCATTTCGGAGGACATGACCGCATTGGCAATGGCGAAATTCCGGTAAACTTCCGCCAGCTGCCGCTCCACCTCTTCACGCAGCACTTTGTTTTTACGGGCAAGCTCCAGGAATTGCTTCATCAGCTCGTCCCGCTTATCCTTCAAGAGCTTGTGCCCGCGTATCGCTACGACCAGTTTCTTTTTCAGAGAGGTCAGCACCATTCTGGTAGGGTTCACGTTGAGCCGTGCCATAGCACGTCACCTCCCTCTATTCTTTTCTGTTTACTTCGCATACACAAGGCAGGTATTTATCAAGATATTCGTCGCGAATACGTTTGAGCTCGCCTCGCGGCAGCATATCCAAAAGCTTCCAACCCAGATCCAATGTATCCTCAATGGACCTGTTCGTTTCGTAACCCTGGGACACGTACTGGTTTTCAAAAGCGTCGGCAAATTGGGCGTACAGCTTATCTATATCCGTCAGGGCCGCTTCGCCCAGGATCGCCATCAGCTCCTTGCACTGCTTTCCGCGGGAATAAGCGGCGAAAAGCTGGTTCATGGTATCCGCATGGTCTTCCCTGGTCTTGCCCTTACCAATACCCTTATCCTTCAGACGGGACAGGGAGGGCAGTACGTCGATAGGCGGTACGACACCTTTCCTGTGAAGTTCACGGGAGAGGATGATCTGTCCTTCCGTGATATATCCCGTCAGGTCCGGAATCGGGTGAGTCTTGTCATCTTCCGGCATAGTCAGGATCGGAATCAGTGTAATGGATCCGCGATGATTCTTCTTTCTTCCCGCTCTCTCGTACAAGGTGGCCAGGTCCGTGTAAAGGTAACCGGGATAACCTCTTCTTCCGGGAACCTCCTTACGGGCGGCGGAAACCTCCCGAAGAGCCTCCGCATAGTTGGTGATATCCGTCAGGATGACCAAGACGTGCATATCCTTTTCAAAGGCCAGGTATTCGGCCGCCGTCAGGGCGATACGAGGCGTGGAAATACGCTCGATGGCCGGGTCGTTGGCCAGGTTGGTGAAAAGAACGGTCCGGTCGATGGCGCCTGTCCTCTTAAAGTCGGAAACGAAGAAATCCGCCTCTTCAAAAGTAATACCGATGGCGGCGAACACTACGGCGAAGTTCTCACCGCCTCCGAGAACCTTTGCCTGCCTCGCAATCTGAGCCGCCAGCTCGGCGTGGGGCAGTCCGGAACCGGAGAATATGGGCAGCTTCTGCCCTCTTACCAATGTGTTCAGGCCGTCGATGGCGGATACGCCGGTCTGGATGAATTCCGCCGGGTAGTCCCTGGCCGCCGGGTTAATAGGCAGGCCGTTGACGTCCATCCGAGCATCGGGAATGATTTCCGGACCGCCGTCAATGGGCCTTCCCAGTCCGTCAAAGACGCGGCCAAGCATATCTTCCGAAACTCCCAGTTCGATTCCGCGCCCGAGGAACCGCACCTTGCTTTCAGCCAGGTTGATGCCGGCAGCGCTCTCAAAGAGCTGCACCAGCGCGTTGGTTCCGTTGACCTCAAGCACCTTACACTGCCGGGTCTCGCCGCTTGGAAGCTCGATCTCGCCCAGCTCGTCGTAAGTAACACCTTCTACGCCTTGAACCAACATCAGCGGGCCGGCAACTTCGGATATGGTTCTGTATTCTTTAATCATCCTGCTCACCTCCCTGGCTGATCAGTTCTTGAATTCCTTTCCTCAGTTCCTCCATCAACACTTCGAACTGTTTATCCACTTCCGATTCTTCAACGTATTTGAATCGCCCGATAGTCTCTCGAATAGGCATTGAAACCACTTTATTGTAGTCGGCTCCCTTATCGATAGCCTCGCTGCCCTGCCTGTAATATTCTAAGATGAGCTTCAACATCTTGTATTGCTTGTTGGTTGAAGCGTAGGTATCGATCTCATGGAAAGCGTTCTGGTGCAGGTAGTCCTCCCGGATGGATTTGCAGGCTTCCAGTTTGAATTGATCCTGGAAGGACAAGGCATCCACACCAACCAGTTGAACGATTTCCTGCAGTTCCGCCTCTTCCTGGAGCAGTTTCATGGTCTCGCTCCTCAGTTCGGGGAATTCCTTGTTCACGTTATCCGCGAACCACTTGGACAGCCGGTCAATATAAAGGGAGTAACTGGTAAGCCAGTTGATTGCCGGGAAGTGTCTCGCATAGGCCAGATTGGCGTCCAGCCCCCAGAACACCTTGACAATGCGCAGCGTCGCCTGGGAAACGGGTTCGGAGATGTCCCCGCCGGGAGGCGATACGGCGCCGATGGCGGAAAGGGCACCTTCGCGGCCGTCAAATCCGAGACAGACCACCCTTCCTGCTCTCTCGTAGAACTGGGCAAGCCGAGAAGCCAGATAGGCGGGATAGCCCTCTTCACCAGGCATTTCCTCAAGCCTACCGGACATCTCTCTCAAAGCTTCGGCCCACCGGGAGGTGGAGTCTGCCATCAGGGCTACCGAGTAACCCATATCTCTATAGAATTCCGCAATGGTAATTCCCGTATAAATGGATGCTTCCCGGGCGGCTACCGGCATGTCGGAGGTGTTGGCGATAAGCACCGTCCGCTTCATCAACGGTTCGCCGGACTTGGGGTCTTTCAGTTCCGGGAACTCCATAAGTACGTCTGTCATCTCGTTGCCCCGTTCGCCGCATCCGATATAGACTACGATGTCCGCATCCGCCCACTTAGCCAGCTGGTGCTGTACTACGGTCTTGCCGCTTCCGAAAGGTCCCGGTACAGCTGCAACGCCGCCTTTCGCAATGGGGAATAAGGTATCGATAACCCGCTGCCCTGTCAAAAGGGGCATTTCGGGAACCAATTTCTCTTTATATGGCCTTCCTCGACGGACGGGCCATTTCTGCATCATGGTGATATCGGCCAGGGTCCCGTCGTCCTTTTCAACCACGCATACCACGTCTTCCACGGTGAAGTCACCGCTCTCAATTTCCTTTACTACGCCCTCGATGCCGTAAGGCACCATGATCTTAATCTCTACGATGACCGTTTCTTTAACCGTTCCGATGACGTCTCCGGCCTGCACCCGTTGGCCCGCTTCCACGGTGGGAACGAACTTCCATCTCTTGGTCCGGGAAAGGGCCTTCAAGTCGATGCCGCGTTTAATGTTGGGACCTGAAATCTCCAACATCTCCGTCAGGGGCCGCTGAATTCCGTCATAAATATTCTCCAGCATTCCGGGGCCCAGCTCCACGGACAGGGGAACTCCGGTACTTACCACCTTCGCTCCCGGGCCCAGGCCCGCGGTCTCTTCATATACCTGAATGGAAGCTCTGTCGCCCCTCATTTCTATGATCTCGCCTATAAGTCCCTGGTCACCTACCCGGACTACGTCGAACATGTCGGCGTCCTGCATGCCTTCGGCTACCACCAACGGTCCGGATACCTTCACGATTCTACCTTCGTTCACTTTTTCAGTCACCTGCCTTTACTTTTTTAAGCGCCCGCCGCCTTACGACGCTTCTCATTATTTATTCCCGAATAGAATATCCGCGCCCACCGCCCGTTCGACAGCTTTCTTCAAATTGGCAATGCCGACACCGTAGCTTCCGTCCATTCCAGGGATGGGAATGATGGCCGGTATGCGCATATCCTTGTATTTTTCTATCTCATCGACCATGTCCTTACAGAACTTTTCCGTAATGTAGATGATTGCGTAATCTTCCTTGGCGATGCGATGCAGCGTCGCTTTGGCCTCTTCGACGCTGGCTATCGGGAAAACATCCAGCCCGACGGCCTTAAAGCCCAATACGCTGCCACGGTCGCCGATTACTCCGATTTTATGCATAAGTTTCCCTCACTCTCTGTGCTATTTCCTCTCTCGAGAGATTCTGCAGCAGACCGGTCATGATGATGCGAACAGTGCGAATCTCGGCTTCCTTTGCGATCAGGTAAGCTGCCAGAGGTTCTACGCCGAAAGTTACATGTTTTGCCGCCTTTGCAAACTCCACCAGTCGGTTGTCGCAGAGTCTCTCAAGGGCGGTAAAGCTTCCCGTTTCCCTGAGCATGGTGCCGCCTTCGGACATGGGAACAGCAAGCCCGTAGGGAATCAGTTTTTCCGCAAACTGCTCATAAGGCTCGTCGTAACTTCCTGTGAAAATTTTCTCCTGGATCCTGCCGCCGTCGATGAACACCTGGGAGAAGAAATCCCAGGATTTCCCCATCTGCCTGCACCTGACGAAGGTTTTCAGATTGATGATGTCGATCTGCAGCCTGACATAATCCACGATGAATTGGCTGCCGCCTGCCTTGGCAGATTCCAGCATTTCCTCATAACAAGCCTTATCCAGGATGAAATCGATCAGTTGGGGATCTTTGGTCCTGGAATATACGTCCACCACTTCCAGAATCCCATTGCGCATCTTGTCCGTAAGTCCTACGAAGTTGCGCTCCCTTACAAGCACCGTCATCCGTGCTGCCGGAATGGTCCCGGTATCCACGAGGAAAGGCTGTGGATCTATATTTAAAAATTCTGCTTTCAGCAATACTTTCAGGTTGTGGTAGTCATAGGGATACAGGAAAGGATACAGTTCCGCCTCATCCGGGGCAATGCCGCGAACAAAGGAATAGACCTTGCGGATTTCTTCTTTAAGCAAGGTTTCGAACTGGCTGGGAGGCAGGGTGTCGGACCCGTCGCCATATTCTATGTCATACAGGATCTTCAAGGCGTCTTCCGGTGTCTTGCTATCCATCATAGCCTCCACTTTGTCCCGGGAAAGCAAATATTTCTCCACGCTGCGCACACGTGAGGAAGCGAAGACATAGTCTTTTTTGCCAAAGTCTACTTCCACTAGCTCCTTCCTCCTTTCGAACCGGCTGAACAGAGTGTTTTATAAGAGTGTTTCTGTAACAGAAAGGGAATGACCCTACCCTGTCAGCCAAATAATGCTTTCACTACATCCGGCGTGGCAGATTCCCGGATGCCGTTTATCATAGTCTCCAATGTGGAGTTTATCTCTACCGATCCTTGTCTGAGTACGAATCCGCCTTTGGCGTTGACGGTTTCTTCCGCTAAAGTCAGCTTAACCGGCTTCCCGGCGCCATTGACTTTTTTAACGAGCTTCTCTCCGATAGCCTTTTTGTCCCTTGCGTTGAGGATGAGCTCTCCTTCTACGGCACCCGTCGCCAAAACGGCGGAGGTCAAAAACTCCAGATATTCGGATTCTTCCATGTTGGCCAATTTGTCCAATGCCTCATCGAAGCACCGGGAAACGAGGGATTGCTTGGCGCCCAATTTCATTTTACGGACTTCAAGTTCGGCAACGGAAGTCCTCCTGCTCTTCAGAAGGCAGGCGTCTTCTTCGGCCTTTTCCTCGTGCTCCTTTCGGATCTTCTCTGCTTGGACTTTGGCCTTTTCTATTATAGCGCGGCTCTTTTCGCCGGCTTCTGTTAGAACCTGCTCGCTTTGTTCACGAGCTTCGGCCAATATTTTGCCTGTTATATTTTCAATGCTCATTGTTACTCCATCCTCATTCAATGCTCATTACCAAATGTGCATTATTTTCCGTTTTCGCCCCAATCCTCTCTCACGGCGATACATGGTCACGTTCTCTCGGTAGACCATCATCGCGATCTACTCGCAACGACCCGTCTTTATTATACCTGAATTCCGTTGAGCATCAGGAAGGAAATCAGAAGTGCCAAAACGGCGTAGGTCTCTACCATGGCAGGGTATACCATACCCTTTGCCAGTTCTTCCGGTCTCTTGGAAATAAGCATGATACTGGCTGCGGAGGATTTCCCCTGAGCGATTCCGGAGAAAATACCCACAAGCCCGACTGGAATACCAGATGCAAAGATATATGCACCTTGCGCCATAGTTATATCTAGCAATCCATCGCCGCCCAGCAGGCCGATTTTCGTCATGATCAGGAATGCGATCAACAGACCGTAGATACCCTGGGTACCCGGGAGGGCCTGCAAGATCAAGGTCTGGCCGAACTTCTTCGGATCCTCAGAGATGACGCCTGCGGCCGCCTGGCCGGCAATACCGATACCGATTGCGCTTCCGATTCCTGCAAGTGCTGCTACAGCTGCTCCTGCCATAGCGAGAAAAACACCGTTAAATAATAGGTTTTCAAATACAATGTTCATTTAGTTTTCCTCCCTTAGAATATCTACATATTTTGTATTTTCTCCAAACGGTTGAAAGGCTTCTCCACCGCTCACGTAGAATTTTCCAAAAAACTCCACGTATTGCAATCTGCATGAGTGGACAAAGGAGCCGAGACCGTTAATCGCAAAGTTGTAGGTATGGCCGATGATGAAGGCAACAGCCATCAATATAACGCCTTTTATGCCGGGGCCGCCAAAGGATCCCATGTTGTTGACCACAGAGGCGATGACGCTGGATGCCAGACCCAATGCCAGAAGCCTGGAATATGACAGAACGTCGGACAGGTAGCCGGTAATGCCGTACAGGCTGCCAAATCCTCCGATGACTTTACCGAGACCTCTTTTGTGCCTGCCTCCGGTCAGCACGATGCCCACGGCGCCGATAATAGCCATCCATTTTGCTACGGTGGGGACTATTCCCACCAAGAGCAGGGTGACGCTGATTAGAAGCAGGTACCAAAGTCCCACGTCAAACAGGGCATCCAGGGGCCTTCCGTCCTTGATGGACAGCCAGCCGTTCAATCCCATGCCGATGAAAAGGTGAATGCCGCCTAAAAGGAAACAGAACAACAGCAATTTCATGGGATCGTCCAGAGGGCTGAACCAGATGGGAGGAATCGATACGTCGGCGTTGAAGAAGGTCTTTCCTACGACGGCAACCAGGTCGCCAAACCATCCTCCGAACATGGCGCCCCAGAAGGCGGTGGATATGCCGCAGAAGAAGAACATCTTTATGAGTTGATATTTCATGCCTTCAAGCTTGTATTTCTTCAGAACCAATCCCGTAATAACCGCCAGGACGACTCCGTAAGCCGCATCCCCCAACATCATGCCGAAGAATATGGCATAGGACAGGGAGAAGAACGGGGTTGCGTCGATGGACCTGGAATCCGGCAGCGCATAGAGCTTTGTGATGGCTTCGAAAGGAGTGGAGAATCCGCCGTTTAACAGCAGCACCGGCGTTTCTTCTCCTTTTTCCGGATCCTCTATTTGATAATAGCAGCCCACTTCCTCCAGGAGGCTGCTTACCTTGTCCGCAGCCTTGGCAGGAAGCCAGCCGCTCATGTAGAAAGTCTTCTTTGTTACCAGCAGGTTTTGCCGGATAGCTGCTTTGTCGCGCAGGATGACCAGTTTGTCGTAGAGCAGCTCCAGATCTTCGCTGTCGCCTTCACGGCCGCGGATGGATTCCTCGATTTGCACCTTTTCGGCTGTAAGCTCTTCCACTTTCTTTTCCAGGGCGCTGATATTTTCTTTTACGGTGCCCTTCATGTCTCCGAAGTGGACCTTTGAAAAGCCGTAGGTCCTGAAGACGTCATCCGCATCATCCCGTTTTTCTTTGAGGCACACCACGTAGATGTAATGCTGCTCCGCATCGCTCTTAAGCAGCTTGGCCATGCTTTCCGGCACTTTTTCTTCCAGTTCGTTTATGAATTGAAGGGCGTCCACGGTAGAAGGAACCACGCCCAGAATGATGTCTGCGGTCGAGGTTTCTTTTTCCTCCAGCGGAACGTCGTATTCGATCCATGGTTCCAAGGAAAGCTTCAAGGACTGGGTTTTGTTTATGGAGTTGGTCAGCTCGGCATGACGAGCCGAAAGAGAGTTGATGTGAGCGACTTTTTCTTCGATTTGCTGTTTTCGCTCCAGCGCTTTTTGAAACTCTCGCAAGGTGATCGGTTTTTTAGTATGTAGAAGAGGCTTTTTACCGGTTCCATACTTTTCAAGAACGCTTAAAGCCTGACTTACTCTTGAGATTTGGCTCTCGAATTCTGCTACGGTTTGCTCGTCCGAATCGCGGGCGACCATTTCGTGCCATTGACTGTCGCTGAGCTTATCTTCCTGATCGGTGATCTCGACAACTCCTAATGTCATAAGCTTTTCCATCAATTCTTCCCGATTGGAGACCAGGCCGATGACGGAAAGCTTTTTCATTTTAGCAATAGACACTTACTTCACGACCTTTCCGATAATAATGGAAACAGCTTGATCCATGTTTTTCTCTGCGATCTTGATGTGATTATCGCATTCTTCTCTGGCTCGCTCGATGATGGTTTCGAAGTTTTGCTGCGCTTCCTCCTGGGCTTTTTGGAGGGCTTTCTTGTAGTCCTCTTCAGCCTGGCGTTGCGCTTCTTCGACAATCTGCGCGGCTTGCCTTTCCGCATCCGCTATCATCTGCTTAGCCTCGGCCATGCTCTTCCTGCGAATCTGCTCGGCTTGCTCTTCGGCCTCTTTGATTTGTCTGATATGCTCGATAGCCACAGTCTCGCCCCCTGTTCCTCAGAATATATTATCGGCGGAAATTGCCTAAATAACTAAACATTTTAGATTA
>DGEG01000039.1 GCA_002385825.1 Firmicutes bacterium UBA3932
AGATGTGTATAAGAGACAGGGAATATGACCATAATCGCCAAGGCAGCGCCCAAAAGCGCCGACTCGCCCACGGAATAGATTGAACGCTTGATGTAGTCGGCCTGATCCAAACCCACTGTAAAACTCAGTTCGGGATATTCTTCTCTTAGTTTCTCCAAGGTCTTATGAATGGCATTGGATACTTCAACTGTATTGGAAGTGGACTGCTTCGTAATGGAGAGCCCGATGGAGGTTATCCCGTCGACCCGACTGATGGATGTCTGTTCCTTATAACCCTGTTCAATTGTGGCTATATCCGACAGATGGATGATGCTTCGATCCATCAGAGCCACGGGAAGCTGCCGTATTTCTTCCACGGATTTGAACTCGCCCAGGGTTCTTACAATGATCTTCGTGGAACCTTTTGTGACCTCTCCGCTGGGCAGGTTGATATTCTCAGCAGCCAATATCTGGCTTATTGTGGATAGAGTTAACCCGTAGCCCGACAGCCTTTCCTGATCGAATTCGATTGCCACCTCTTCCGTAATTCCGCCGAAAACGTCCACAGAAGCCACACCTTTTGTGCGTTCCAGGTGAGAAATTATATTATCTTCAACTTCCCGGGTCAGCTCCGCCAACGGTTTGTCTCCGGCTATATAAACCTGCACCACAGGGGTAAAATCCATGCTCATTTTAAGTACCATCGGGTCCGTGGCGCCGGAGGGCAGAAAGCTTTCAACCACGGCGATTTTCTCGCGCATATCTAACGTAGCAAAATCCATATCGGTTTTCATGGCAAATTCCACCATGACAATAGAGGTCCCTTCCATGGTCATGGACATGATGTTCTCCATGTTCTCCACCGAGGCTAAAGCCTGTTCAAGAGGCTTGGTTACCATGGATTCCACTTCTTCAGGACCCGCATTGGGATATTGGACAAACACTATGGCAACGGGAAACTCAATATCGGGAAGCAGATCCATAGGAATACCCAGGAGGGATACGGCACCCACCAAAATGATAATCAAAACAAACATTGCCGTGGTTACCGGCCGGTTAATTGAAATTCTAGAGAAAACGTCCATGAATGCCTCCCACTACTCTATGATATTAACGGGTTCACCTTCCACCACATACTGCTGCCCGGAAACGACTATGACGTCTCCCTCTTTCAGTCCTGATATGACTTCTGCCATAACCCCGTTATCAAGACCCGTTTCCACGGTTACCAAGGACGGAATATTTCCGTCAAGCACTACCACCTTGGGTTCTCCGGCCCGTATGAAAATAGCATCGGAAGGAACGCAGATGACGTTCTCTCTCATGTCGGACACGATCTGCACTTCCGCAAACATTCCAGCCTTGATATCACCCGAGTCGTCGTCTACGGATATGGTTATGGGGTACGTGAGAGTTCCGGGAGCAGGGGCGGGAG
The DNA here is from genome assembly GCA_002385825.1 of Firmicutes bacterium UBA3932. GTDB lineage: Bacteria > Bacillota > Clostridia > Peptostreptococcales > Anaerovoracaceae > UBA1426. The sequence continues at coordinate 1,415 of DGEG01000039.1, forward strand.
AAATAGCTGTAATCGTTCCCTGATAAGGCTCCTTGGACAGGGCTTTAATAAAAATGTCTACCCGGTTGCCCACCTTCACATTGTTTATCAAGTACTCGGAAATGTTGGTATTGATCTCCAGCTTACTCACATCCGCCACAGTGACCGCGGGTGAGGCCTGGGATGCTATGCTTCCTTCAGCAACGTTGACCGAGGTTATATAACCGTCAATGGGAGATGTAACCGTACAATATCCCAACGCCTCTGCTGCCGCGTTGAGATTCTCTCTGGCTACGTTAAGCTGCGTCTCCACACCCTGATACTGCTGGAGGGATATGGCACCTTCCTGATAGAGCACTTTCATACGTTCATAATCTTTCAGTGCGCTATCGTATGCTATCTTTGCTGAGTTGTATGTGGTAGCCGCCTGGGTTTTGTCTATTTCGAACAACAGGTCGCCTTTATTTACATAATCGCCCGGGTTTACTGCTACCCTTGTAACCTCCCCCGCCACCATGGGAACAACCACCGCAGAGTCCACCGCTTCGATGCGGCCTGTTAGTGGAGATGTGGCGTAAATATTTCCTCTTTCCACTACAGCTGTCACAACGTTGACCGGTGTCTTTTCCGCTGTCACAGGGGGCTCCAGGGATTCTACAATCCTATATATCCCCAATGCAACAAGGACAAGGATAACTATTATCAGCACGATTTTCTTTGTGACTTTTGGTTTGCTTTTCAATTTTTCGTCCTCCCAGCTCGCATATGCTCCAGTATATGGATTTGAAACCGACCCGCGGGTCGGTAGCTTTCTATAAACATATTACTGTGATGAAAAGGAGATGTCAATTTATATTTAGAACCCCTTTCTCACGGAATAAAACGACTATGCCCCCGCAGAGTTTTGCAGGGGCATATTTCACTCACAATATAAATCTTTCGGGCGCGGACAGCTATGCGAAAACCTGCAGTGCCGGCCTCACTAACGAAAACAATCAGATGCTATTGGAAGCGATAATGAACGTAATCGAGGATCAGGTTTACCACCACATTGAAGTCTATCTTGCTCACGTTAAAGGAAAGATCGTAGTTGCGTATATCCAGCATGTCTTTTCCGGTCACTTTATAGATATAGCGCTCCGTAGCCTGATCCGTCGTGCGAAGCAGATCTTCTGCGTCTTCATCGCTCAATCCGTAGAAGCGTTTGTAGTTATCGTGTCTATACTGCCAATCGCCTCCAAGGAAGACCTTAACCAGACGCGGATGCTCCCGGAACCTGTAGAAACCGGCTCGTCCCACTACAACAGCAGTGTTCTTGCCCACCAGTTTAAGAAGGATTTCTTCCTCCTTTTCATGGACCTCCGCATCGCTGACCACGCTTCTTATTTCCGGAATGTAGGATTCTATATTGGTAAGAATCGGCGTCTGTCCCAACAGTTCCCAGAATTTGCTCTTGGTTTTTGTATCATCGCTGTTTTCAATAACGGCGTCCAACCCATTGGCAGCCTTTGCCACCAACCTTTTATCCACGTAGACCGCCGGCATGCGCCGGGCCAGGCGCTGTCCTATCTCAGCACCGCCGCAACCGGGCTGGGTGCTGATCGTTACGATTATCTGACCGGACATATTCCCCCCTCACATCCTTCATCACCTATATCATAATCCACTTCCTCTTTTTCATATTTTGAAATCAAAGAAGGGATAAACGGTTTCATCTCAGCTACTCTTCTATTATACTCCTCTTCCGAGATTTCCTCAAAGGGTAAAAGGTCGTAGAAGTTATCTTCATATGACAGGAAGGTCAGGGCAACCGTGTCATCCCAATTGTCCCATACCCACTGTTCCACTTCTTCCCACTCATGGTCGCGTACATGAACCGTGATGGAGCAGTTATGGTCCACGTAATGCTCCATGAACATTTTATAGATTTCCAGCTGCTCTATCGCTGAAACATCTCCTTTATGCCTTCCGGAAGGAGACTTTACAGGAAACTCCACAACTTTGGTTACGCAGGTTTCACGGTCCTGACCCACTTCGGGATAAACCGGATAGCCCAACTCTTCGCAGACTTTAACCAGCGGGTCGTCGCTGCTGATTCGTATTCTGCGAACAAAATACGGAGCATGGGAGAAATGCACGCCGCTCGATACTACCGGGAGAAGGCTTATTGTCCCCTCCGGTTTTATGGTAGTTACCAGGAGAGGTTCTCTCTGGCCCAGTTCCCTCGCGTACTCTTTTGCCGCATTTCTGGCAACCTGTCTCAGTTCCTGCAGAAGTTCTACCTGCTCTTCACGGCTTAACGACAATGCGTTCACCATGTCCTGCCAACCGGTGAGAGAGCATCCCAGAAGCTTATCACGTTGCTGCACCGCGTTCCATTCGGGAATTTCAAGTTCTGTACATGTCATGCGGTATGCAGCTCTTGCAGACAGTCTCTGGGCTTCCATCAGCTCTTCCCGATCCAGTTTGCCGTCTTTAACGAACCCCATGACGTTGACTGTGGTCAGATTGCACATACCTTTAGAGTCCAGAAGGACTTCGCCGCAAGGATTGACTCCGTTGAAGTTTGGACGCCGCCTTGCGCCTGCCTCCGCATTAACCCAGCCCGGTTCTCCGGAATAGCGCATCTGCTCCAGATGCCAATGGAGCTGTTCCCGGGTGGGTTTTTGCGTATAATAAATGGAGTTGTTGCTCATCTGGCGATGTGCAATTTCCGTATCGATTACCCACTTTTCATCCACTTTTTTATAGAGCTCATTCTTCGCCTGGATACACTCTTTGTCGTCGGAATCGATCAAGACGATCTCCGCCGTTCTGCGCACCCCGCCTACTACCACGTTCTCACCGATGATATTGGCGATATCGAGACAATCGATAGGCATTAACTTCACTTTGTTGGTAGTGGACCGGCTTGCGGCTTTTTCGACCACCTTGCTGATCTTTATGAACATGTTCTTCATACTGGAATGACCGCTGGCCGTTCCGCCGAAAGTTTTCAATCTTTCACCCTTGTTTCTCACCTGATCGTAGTTCAGAATGATTCTCTTAATTTTACGATATTCGGTGCTGTAATGCACTTTAAGGAAATAGTCCAGGGCCTGCACCCATCCTTCCTTGCTGTCACCTATTAAAATCTTCACCGTATCGTTGTGAGTGAATTCCAGCGAAGTGCTGTCCTGTCTCAGGGCTTTCGGCACCGGCGTATAAGATTCATGTATGATTTCTATATCCGTGCGCACCATGGGAAGCTTTTCAACGTCGGATTTCAAAACGCGGACACCCACACCGGAACCCACCATGAGCAGGTAAAAAATGTCCTTGAAAGCGGCAAAACTGTCCACCACCTGGAAAGAACAGTTGAAGTTAGCCATTGGATAATACTTGGCCACATCCGTACTCCCCACCCAGAGTGTCCTACCGGAAAGAAACTGCTTCAGTTCGAAGACGTTTCTGTATAACTTTTCTGCTTCCTCTCGTGATGTGGGAACCAGGCTGCAGTTATATTCTACCGCCCGGCGCACCGTCTCCCACCAATACTCCCGTCTCTGCTCATCCGGCAGCCATCTTGAATAGGTCCGGTAATATACAAAGTTTCCGAGCTGGTTCATCGGCGAAGGCGCATGTTTGAAAACGCTGATAAACTCGTCGGATATAATCCGGCCGTCCCTGCGTTTTCTGGCGTCCCTTGTCTTATCCCTCTCATAGCGGTAGATGATGTACTTTTTGGCAGCGTCTTTCCTTTCACTGGCCATTAAAAAGTCTTCTACCAGATCCTGGATATCTTCAACGTTGATCTTTCTTTCGGATCTCTCTATTTGTTTTTCAATAGCTTCCGCAATATCCTCCGCCAGTTGTTCGTCAATGCCTTGTTTGGTTTCCGACATGGCATTTATTATTGCGGTCTTGATTTTGTTTCGATTGAAATTGACTTCCGATCCGTCTCGCTTGATTACTGTTTTCATAATCAGTTCCTCCGATCCTTCGCATGCTCTATATTTCTAATACCACATCATGTAGGATATTATCTCTGTGTGTAGCCCATTATATAGTATAACCCCGGGTTAATCAACAACAAAATACATTCAAGACGGTGTCAAGTTGTTGTGGA